>DAOWKM010000094.1 GCA_030643695.1 Dehalococcoidia bacterium
TATCCTCACCACCTTCTGTTCAGCGAGGTCAACATGGACAAACCAGCTCTCCCAGCCGTTAAGGTCTGATGAGGCTAATACTACTACCGCCAGCGTTTGTGAGAACTCCTCCGTCTCTCCAGTTTCCATGTTTGTCATCATGCCAAAGGAATACATGGGGTGAACATTATGTATGAAAGCTCCCTGGTCCAGAAGTTCCTGAACCTTGGGGTCGGCCTTGGCGATGTTGATTGCTTCCTGCTCATCAGCCTCACTTAATTCAGGCATATCAACTATCGTAATTGCCACTTTTACATCAGTCACCTCTTTGTTCTCCAGGTCTACCTCGGCAGTGACCAGCCGCCCCATCGTTCCCTCACATATAACTGTTCCCTTACCATCTACTATCTTTATGACCTTTACTACCTGAACCTCTCCGTCACCAAGAGCTGCCTGAACCTGAGGGCTGTTCTGGGCAATTTCCTCAGCCAGCGCCTCAGATGATTGTCCGGTAAGCCCAGGTAACACCATTGTCAGTCCGATAATCAGCGCTATAGCTAATACGCTGGCTAACGCTGTTTTCCATATCGGCTGTCGTGAAACTAAACCTCTTATCATCGTATCTATTCCTCCTTTTACTTTAGATTTTGCCAGACTCAAAATGGTAACTGTAGGCTGTTCCTCAGCCTCAAGTCGCCGCTGCAACCCCACCCACGCTTGCGCTGGGGGAGTAACTCCGGCTGCTCTCGCCTTGAGGACCTGACGAAGGTTGTTTTGAGTGGCAGCCAGTGCTTCCAGTTCCTCACGGCAGCGTGAGCAGGTGGAAAGGTGAGCCTGAATTTGCTTTCGCTCTTCAGAAGTCACCTCGCCATCAAGGTAAGCGGTAAAAAGTTTACTTACATCTTTGCAGTTCATAGCCTCCCTCCTTGGTCTACATTTATATTGCTACCTCTCTTTGCTGAATGCTTAGTTGCTCTCGCAGGGATTTAATAGCCTGGTTAATTCGGGATTTGACTGTCCCCAGAGGAATGCCCAGCACTTGGGCAATTTCATCGTAGGATAGGTCGTTAAAATATTTTAGAACTAGTACCGAGTGGTGCTTACTGTTCAGCGAATTCATTGCCTTTATTAACCTTTCGCCTTCCCAGTTACTTACTAAAGACTCCTCGGGTAACTCTGTCTTTTTTGTCCCCGGCAAATCAAACCCTTCGGCTCTAGCCTCTTCCAGAGAGACAAGCGCCGGTTGTTTCTTGCGGCGTTTGCTTATGCAGTAGTTGACGGTAATGCGATGCAGCCAGGTGCTAAGTTTCCCTTTCATTGGATTAAAGGTATGGCGGGACTTCCACACAATCATAAACACTTCCTGAAGGACATCCTCGGCTTCTTCTCTACTCCCGGTCATAAGGTAGGCAGTCTTAAACACCAGCCCTTGATATTGCTGGAAGAAAGCCTCAAAAGCTTCTATGCTGTCTGACTGCCACTTCCCGCTTAATTCTGCCATCTATACAACTATACGCTAGATGAAGCAAAAAAGTTCATTTTACTATCCCTTATCATCCCTCACTCTGCTATAATTAGACTATGAAAAAGCCACGGCTGGTTTTGTTTGATGGTAATGCCCTTGTCCATCGTGCCTTCCATGCCCTGCCACCATTAACGGTAAGTAAAACCGGTGAGATGGTGGGTGCTACTTATGGCTTTGCCCTTATGCTGCTAAAGGCAATAAGTGAGTTAAAACCTACCCATTATGCTATTGCCTTTGATAAGAAGGCCCCTACCTTCAGGCACCAGCTCTTTGACCAGTATAAGGCACAGCGACCACCAACCCCTGACGAACTGGTTAATCAGTTGGGGCGGGTAAGAGAGTTAGTAGAAGCCTTTCATATCCCTATCTTTGAGCTTGATGGTTATGAGGCGGATGATGTCTTAGGCACCCTTAGTCAGCAGGCTGGTCGTCAGGACATTGATACTGTCATTGTTACCGGTGATGCCGATGCTATGCAACTGGTTTCACCCAGGGTAAAGGTGTTCACCCCCAAGAAAGCCTTTGGCGATACCATACTCTATGATGAAGCAGCGGTAAGCCAGAAATATGGCGTCAAGCCTGAGCAGATTGCCGACTTCAAGGGATTGGTGGGGGACGCATCGGATAATATCCCCGGTGTCCCTGGCGTCGGAGAGAAAACAGCCGTCAAACTTCTCCAGCAATTTGGCACTATAGACCAAATCTATGAGCATATCGGTGAGGTAACCCCACCTAAAGTTCAAGCTCAGCTGCGGCAAAATGAAGCTCTTGCCCGCCAGAGTAAGGAGCTGGCGACTATCGTTACCCAGACGCCGATTACCCTTAACCTTGATGACTGCCAGATTAGTCATTATGACCGGCATAGGGTAGCCGAGCTTTTCCGTGAGCTTGAGTTTTTCAGCCTGCTACCTAAATTGCCTGAGACGGAGGAGATACCATCCCAAATCCCTACCCAGGTTAAGGCTGAGCTACCACCTCAGCAGGATTACCACATTGTAAATACCACCTCAGCCCTTGATGGGCTATTAAATCGGCTATCAACAGCTAAGTCCATCGCCTTTGATACGGAGACAACAAGCCTAAATGCTATGCTAGCTCAATTGGTAGGTATATCCCTATCCCCGGCTCCCGGCGAGGCTTATTATATTCCCGTTGGTCATGTCGGCTGGGGGCAGGTAGAGCAACTACCACTGGAGCAGGTTATCAGCCGACTCAAGCCTCTCTGTGAAGATGCTACCTTAGCCAAGCTGGCTCACAATGGTAAGTATGATATGACGGTGCTGGATGAATATGGGGTAACCGTCAATAATCTGGCTTTTGACACTATGCTGGCTGCCTACCTTCTAGGCGAGAAATCTTTAGGCTTGAAAGCCCTCGCCTTCAGCAAGCTGGGCATTGAAATGACGCCTATCACTGCCCTCATTGGCTCGGGGGCCAAGCAACTCTCTATGTCTCAGGTGGAAGTAAACCAGGCGGCTAATTACGCCTGTGCTGATGCTGATATCACCGGGCAACTGACCAAGTTACTGGAGCCAGAGCTTCGCCAGCAGGGGCTGTGGAAGTTATTCTCCGAGGTTGAGATGCCATTGATACCGGTGCTTATCCATATGGAAA
>DAOWKM010000056.1 GCA_030643695.1 Dehalococcoidia bacterium
CCCTTTCAGCATCACCAACTTGGCATTTACGAATCATAAACCCATTGTAGCATATTCAGCGTTTAGTGATTAGATAAAGCCTCCTATGGTATAATTGGAGTTAACTAATTTGATTAACTTGTGGAGTAAGCTATGCAGGTTAAATATGCCGAATTTGTAGGAATGTTTCAGCCAAAAAGGATAATTGATAATCCCTCTGAGGATAGGCTCAGAGAGTGGGCACTAGAGCAGGGGGGAATTATAACCGAGTTCGGTAACCTTTCGGTGGTTACTGCAGTGCGGAATAGAATTGCCAAGTTTACCGAGATAGTGATGGGTGAGCTTGGCCAGGAAGATATTCAGCTTATCCATAAAGTTTTGGAATACCTGACGGCTAAAGAGATGATAAAGCTTGATAGGGTGATGTGTCATACTCCGGGCTTTAAGAGAAATTGCCGGGTGTATGTTACTACTGACTACCCCAGGCTGCCATTGATGTGGGGTAATACATTATTTCCTCCGGAGGAGGGGGGAGAGCCAGACTTTGTAACTATTAGTGTTCCGGAGTGGCCGGAGAAGAAGACCCTTGTCTTCCCAGAATCAGGGCTAACGCTGTGTCTGGGGAGTGACTACAAGGGTGAGATTAAGAAGGCAATGCTTCGCCAGGTGATGTATTGGGCTAAGACGGAGGGGAATCTTGGGCTCCACGCCGCCAGTAAAATCCTGCGAGTGTTTCGGGACGGAAAATTGAGAGATTTTGGCTTTCTTCTCTTCGGTCTCAGTGGCACTGGCAAAACCTCGCTCTCCTGTCATTCCCACTGGTTATGCGCCCCTGAGAGGGTAGTGATTCGTCAGGATGATGTAGTAATACTGAGGTCTGATGGCAGTGCCGTTGGCACTGAAGAGTCTTTCTATCTGAAGACAGATGGCCTGGAACCTGACTCACAGCCTCTCCTATATGCGGCAGCAATAAGCCCCAGGGCTATACTAGAGAATGTCTGTGTTGACCCGGAAACGGGTAAGGTAGATTTTTTTGATACTACACTGACCTCCAACGGTCGGGCAATGGTCAAAAGGGGTGATATTGCCTTTACTGATAACGAGATTGACCTAGAGAAGGTTGACTTTGTGGTGTTTATCAACCGACGCTATGATGTCTTGCCTCCGGTAGTGCGCCTAACTCCGGAATGGGCAGCGGCTGCCTTTATGCTGGGTGAATCGGTGGAGACCTCAGCCGGTGACCCTGCTGAGGCAGGTAAGTCACTAAGGGTTGTTGGCACCAATCCTTTCCTAGTGGGTTCCAAGGACGAGGAAGGTAATATCTTTCTCAACATTCTGAGAAATAATCCTGACATACAGTGCTTCATCTTGAACACGGGGAGAGTAGGTGGGATGGATAGAGGGCGGAAGATAACCGTAAAGGATTCAGTCAAGATAATGGAAATGATGGCCCGTGATAAGATTGTATGGAAGAAGGACGAGTTCTGGGGCTATGAAGTGCCCGTTCAAATCCCTGACTTGGAGCTGAGCCAGTTTGACCTGAGCAACTACTACCCTGAAGAGCAGGCACGGCAACTTTCGGGGGACTTAAAGCAGGAGAGGTTGGAATGGCTTTCCCAGTTTCATTGCCTGGACCGAGATATTATTAATGCTATTATGCCCTAAATACTAGCTATAAAATTTCATCTGGGCTTTATCTGGCAGCGATAGTTCAAAATTTTACTTTAGATAAGGAAGAGGGGGCGATAATCGCCCCCTCTCTGCAATTGTCTGCCCGGCAACTATACCTTAAGGTTTGAAGAACTCAACAGCGTTGTCCCTCATGATTAGTTTAAGAAACTCTTCCTTACAACACTTGAGCCTGAGACCATTTGTTGCCCACATAATTCTATTACCAATTATTGATTTGTAACCTGCCTGGATGATATGAAAGGTTGGTCACAAATACGGGATGAATTAGTTGATTTTTAATCATGGCTCCAGGTTAAATACCTTGAGGGCTGTATCGCGCAGGATAAGCTTTTTGACGTCATCCTTTAACGGCAGCTCAAGGAATTCCTTCTTACAGCGGGTCATGTTAAGCCCATTAGTTGCCCACATAACCTTATCTCTTAACTGACTGCGGATTCTCTGCGGCACCATCGGGTCAAGTCCGCTGGGATAGTAAGAACCTATATTGCCGTAGACGTTGGCATAGCGCCATACTATTGATACCCATTCACCTACCCATGGCCAGCCGGTGTGGGTCAGCACGAAGGTGGTGTTGGGGAAGTCACGGGCCGGCTCTTCACAGTTATAGGGATGGCCATAATCGCTGGGCAGAGGCTCAGCAGAGTGACCTACCTGCATGCATACGGGGATACCCAGTTCGCCGCACTTCTGGTACAGCGGGTAGAATTTGGCAGCGGCATGGCTCATACCGAAGCTCAGAGGATGTGCCCAGACATATTTGAAGCCGAGGTCTTTAATCGCGTGCTCAATGTCCCTGAGGCTCTCCTCTATGCGCCAGGGATTGTATCCGGCGCCACCGATAACCCTGCCCTTGGCCGGGGCAATCAGCTCAGCCAGCTTGTCAGCGGTCAGGCTGCATATTGGCCGATGTTCCTTGTATGACCAGAAAAGCATCTGGTCAACGAGGGAGTACTGGACGCCAATATCGTCCATCTCTTTGACCATCTCTTCTACCGAGGCTTTCCCCTCGTTTGTGCGCCATTCTTCGCCGTCTTTGAGACCCAACTTCAGCATAACTGCCTTGAAGGTGCTGTGGGCCATAGTCTGGTATTCCCATGACCTGAATATGTCTTTGCAGACGTCATGGGAGAAATAAGTAGGCCTGTTCATGGTATCAATAGCATAGATAGCTTTGATATCCTGCGTTTCGTTAGCTTCTGCCATTGGCCTTCCTCCTTTTGTTATTTTTATTTTTCTCTATATAAGTTTTAGTTTTTCATTTTTTAGAACATGGTTAATCCACCGCTAACGCTTAGGGTCTGCCCGGTAATATAACTTGCCTCATCAGAAGCCATAAAGACTACTGCATTAGCAATATCTTGAGGTTCTGCCATCCGGCGTAGGGGGATGATTTTATCCATTGCGGCTAGAATCTTACCGGCAAGCTCTTCATCTCTTTGGGCGTCTGTCATCGGGGTGTGGGTTGGTCCAGGAGAGATACAGTTTACCGTTATCTGAAAGCGAGCCAATTCTCGTGCCATTGTCTTAGTAAAGGCGATAACGCCGCCTTTGCATCCTGAATATACTGCCTCACCAGTGCTTCCCCCTCTCCCAGCATCAGACCCGATGTTTACTATTCTGCCATAGTTCCTTTCGGTCATACCCGGCATTACCGCTCTGGTAGTGTACAGGAAGTGTTTATAGTTAAGGTCAATGATTTTATCCCAGAGAGCCGGGTCAAATTTGGAGAATAGCTCTATTTTGTCCCATCCGGCATTATTAACCAGAATGTCCACTTTACCAAAGGTCTCCGTAGCCTTGGCTACCATTTGGTCAACTTTGTCCATCTTGGTAACATCACAGTTAATAAAAAGAGCCCGCACCTTATAATTTTTCATAATCTCGGACTCTACTTGTTTACCTCCCTCTTCTGACACATCAGCGATAGCGACATTAGCTCCTTGTCGAGCTAAAGCGAGACATATTCCCTTCCCAATACCGCTTGCTCCTCCGGTTACTATTGCGTTTTTACCTGTAAGCTCTAGCATTTTTCACCTCCAAAAATATTTTTTGAGCTTAAGACCTTGTTTTTCTAAATTTTCAAGTGTTCCTGTGTTGCTTCAAGTATTGAGACCGATTCTGCCCTTTTGTTATCAAAGGATGGAAGGTTAGCAGCTGACCTCGCTTCTGGTCTATTAGAGAAAATCTTTGCCACCCGCTAGCGAATGAGATTTTATCACTGGCTATAAAGTCTGTCAAGCCTTCGTTCCCGGGAAAGGCAGGAAGGTGGCTGATAAACTAACTTTTAGAAGTTCATCAAAAATTGGCTAAAGAGTATTGACAAGGTATGCTATAGTATTATATTAACAAAGAGGTGAAGATAAAGCTAGGTATTTTGTCAAAAGCATCTTCCTAGTTGACGAAGGAAGATGGCAGTGATATTCTTTCTTTCCTAGTAAGCCAAGGAATAACCAGCCCTACTTGACAAAGGGAGATAGTGATAATATTATTATGGGGTGAGCTGAAAAATAACCAACTTTGAGTGTAACCATACTTAGGAGGTGATTGAGATGCTTATCTAGTGGGAGTAGCAATCCAGTATTAAAAATCAACGAAAGGAGAACAAGATGAAACATAAGACAATATGGATGTTAGTAAGTATGCTAATGGTGTTGGGTTTGCTGGTGGGTGGCTTTGGTTGTGCCCCAGAGGTAGCGCCAACTACGCCAACAACGCCGACGACGCCGACAACACCAACGCCGGCGCCACCGACTGCGCCTGAGGTCATAAAGTGGACAATGGAGGCTAAGGAGCCAAGTGCTCCTGCTTATGGTCACTGGGCTCGCCCTGACGCGCTTCAACACTGGATGCTCCACGCCCCTATGGACAGGGGTTGGGCTGAATGGATTTTAGATCTAACTGATGGGCGGCTTGAAGTCACCGTAGCTGAGGCAAACTCAATTTACCCGCTCCACGAGGCGGTTGAAAACGTAGGAGCGGGAGTAACCGAAGCTTGCGCTGTTGCTCCAGGCTACTTAGCTGGGACAATCCCCGAATGCTATGTAGGGACAGGTATCTCCATGATGTGGCCCGATGCCAGATATGCCTTTGATTGCTTCTATAACTACGGGTTGTTAGATAAGTGGCAGCCGGCATTCGCTGCGCACAATGTATATCTTATACCCACCTTCAATTCGGAGGTTGGAGGATTTGGAGCCACCTTCGCTTGCACTGACATGGCTTCCATAGAGGGCAAGAAGATAAGATTCTTTGGTGCGCACGGTAAGTTCGTTGAGGCACTTGGTGGGCTGCCAGTAGATATGGCTTATGCCGATGTCTACATGGGGTTGAAGCTGGGAACCATTGATGGAACCACCACCGGTGGCCTTGCTCTTGAGACTGGAAAACTGAAAGAGGTCGTCATGGGCTGGGCAACAATGGGTCTGTATGGTTGCACAGTAAATTCTGCGATTTTTAACATTGATGCACTTAATGCCCTGCCTGACGACATAGAGAAACTCGTTAAAGAACAGAGCAAATATTATTTTGCTGCTACCCTTGGGATGGTAGAGCTCCTGCAACAAGAGTATCTCATAGCAGCATCAGTGAGAGACTATGGAATTGAGCATTGGGTGTGGTCTCCTGAGGAGCAGAAGAAGGCAAGGGAAATAGCTAAAGATGAAGTCTGGTCTTTCTACGGGGCAAAGACCCCACTGAGTCAAGAAATGCTGGACATCATCATAGAATACCAGAAGGTTTTTGGCTTGTTATAAGCCAGAGCTTAGTAACCTATATCGGGGGGTTAATCCCCCCGATATAGTAATGTCTAAATTATTGGACCTTTTTATGGATTGCTTAGCTCGCAGTGACAGATATAAAGTGGGTTAACGTGAGGGAATGTCATTGTAGAGAAAAAGTTTTTGCGTATTATTTTAGGTGCGGCTATCAAAACAACTAAGGAGTTAGAGTGGCAGAGAGTTTTTGCCGTTTCGTTGATAACATCAATGAGTGGACAGGCAGAATAGCCAGTTGGCTATTTATCCCCCTTACGCTTATAGTGGTAACGGATGTGTTCACCAGATATGTATTGGATAAGCCGTGGTACTATTTAACCATAAACGTACAACTCATGGGGACACTGATTGTATTGGGAGCGGGTTACTGCTATCTTCATGATGGGCATGTCTCAGTAGATATACTGGTAACCCGTCTCTCACCCAGAAAAAGAGCAATCTTAAATATGATTCTGTTTCCATTAGTCCTCGGCGCTATCGGTCCTTTACTATGGCAAGTAACAACGGGTGCCATTAGGTCGGTGCAGATGTTACAACTCGCCAAGGCAATTATATACATGCCTATATACCCTTATAAAGTTCTAGTAGTGGTGGGAGTTTTCCTAATGCTTCTTCAGGGAGTATCTTTCTTCATTCGCAACCTCAGGATTGTTTTTCCTGCTAAACCAGGGGGTAATCCATGATTGACATGAGTGTTGGAATGATAACCGTGGTGATAGCCGGCTCCCTCCTGCTATTGATAGCCAGCGGACTTCCGGTTGCTTTCTGTTTGTTTTTCGTTTCCGCAGTTGGTATTGTTATCTGGGTTAAACCCGAAGCACTATTACTCCTTGCCTCCGTTACCTATATTATATCGCTCAAAGACTACTTTATAGCTATTCCCACCTTCATCTTCATGGCTGCTGTCCTCCAGGTTTCCGGCATTGGTAGTGGCTTATATGCTTTGTTCTATAAGTGGATGGCTGGCTTAAGGGGCGGACTGGCAATGGGAACAGTAGGTGTCTCCACACTACTGGCAGCTATGACAGGGTCAGCATCAACCGCTACCGTGGGCATGGGCTTGATAGCTTACCCTGAGATGAGGGACCGAGGTTATCACAAAAGCATATCGGTGGGGTGTATCCCGGCGGGGGGGTGTTTGGGTCCCCTCATCCCACCCAGCATCCCGATGATTATCGTCGCTGCCCTCAGCTATATCTCCATAGGCAAGCTTTTTATTGCTGGAATTTTCCCCGGGCTCCTAACCTCATTCCTTTTTATTCTCTACATAGGGATAAGGTGCTACCTCAAACCAGCCACGGGCCCGTCAATACCAGTTGCCGAGCGCGCCAGCTGGAGAGAGAAATTTATCTCTCTCCGCGGGGTAATCGCTCCTATCATCCTGATTTTCTTAGTCCTGGGGCTGATTTACACCGGAGTTTGCACCCCCAGCGAGGCTGGCGGCATAGGCGCCTTCGGCGCCTTAATCTGCACGGCTATCTACGGCAACTTTACCTGGAAAAATCTGAAAGAGTCAATGCTGACCGCCTTAAAGTTGAATGCCATGGTCATGTGGATGATTATTGCCGGCTGCTGCTTTTCCTCACTGCTAGGAATTACATTAGTTAATCAATTCATAGCCGATATCCTAATCGGAACGGTGGCAAGCCGCTGGGTTATTCTGGGCATAATGCTGTTTATAGTCTTTATCATGGGGATGTTCATAGATACCACCCCCATCACCATAATCTGCATTCCTATCTTTATACCCATCGTCAGGGCGCTTGGCTTTGACCCCCTGTGGTTCGGGCTAATCTTCAC
>DAOWKM010000069.1 GCA_030643695.1 Dehalococcoidia bacterium
ACTTGAGAGGGCAGCTAAGTATGCCCCGGAATATGGCGGTGGTTCTCTTACCGCTCTACCTATCATTGAAACCCAGGCTGGTGATGTAGCTGCCTACATTCCAACTAATGTTATCTCTATTACTGATGGTCAGATTTATGTGGAAACAGACCTGTTTAATGCTGGTATCAGGCCGGCAGTGAATGTGGGATTATCAGTGTCTCGGGTGGGCAGTGCTGCCCAGACCAAGGCAATGAAGCAGGTGGCTAGTAGACTCAGGCTGGAACTGGCTCAATACCGAGAACTGGCTGCCTTTGCCCAGTTTGGCACCGCTGAGCTAGATAAAGCGACCAGGGCTCAGCTTGACCGTGGTCAGCGAATCACTGAAATCCTGAAGCAGCCCCAATATGCCCCAATGCCAGTAGAGAAGCAGGTTATGATTTTGTATGCCGTTATTAATGGCTATATTGATGATGTAGCCATAGATAAAGTTAGTGCTTTTGAAACTGGTTTTCACACCTTTATGGAGGCAAATCACCCTGAGATAGGAAAGGCTATTGCCAGGGAAAAGGAGATTAGTGCCGAGACTGAAGAGGCATTAAAGACAGCCATTTTAGAGTTTAAACAAGGTTTTTCGGCATAGATTGGAGAGCTGAAAGCCCGTTCAAAAACCATTCTCCCTCTCCTCTTTTAGGGGAGAGTCAGAGAGAGGCTTTGCCTCTCTCAAATAATTGACTCCCCTTCCCCTTGTTAAGGGGAAGGGGATAAAGGGGATAGGGTTATTTAGAATTAAGGGGGTGAGGTTATTTGGCTAATATTCGTTTGATTCGTCGCCGAATACGGGGTGTTCAGAGCACAGCCAAGATTACCAAGGCGATGGAGATGATTGCTACCTTAAAGATGAGGCGGGCGCAGGAGCGCGGTCTAGCCGGACGACCCTACTCTCAGAAGATTCACCAGGTGCTGGCTGACCTCGCCGCTCTACCCCAGGCTGGTGATTCATTGCCTCCCTTATTACAGCGCCGACCGGTAACCAAAATCGCTATAGTCCATATTACCCCTGACCGTGGCCTCTGCGGCGGGCTTAACGCCAATATCAACCGAAGGACAGCCAGCTTCATCCTAGAGCAGGAGGTGCCGGTTACCCTTATCTGTGTTGGTCGCAAGGGACTTGATTTTATGAGACGATATGGTCGGAATATCCGGGCTGAATTTACCCGGCTTGGTGACAAACCCGGTTTACTGGATACACTGCCCATATCCCGTATTGTTATTGATGACTACTCCAGCGGCTTAATAGATATGGTCTATTTGGTCAACGCCCAATTTATTTCAACGATGACCCAGAGACCAGTTTTACAGCAGCTCCTTCCTATTGTGCCAGCAACTATACCTAGAGTTCAGAATGTAGACTATATATATGAGCCAAGCCCAGATATGGTATTAGGTGAGCTTCTACCCCGATTTGTTGAGATGCAGGTTTACCATGCTATTCTGGAATCTATTGCCAGCGAGCAGTCAGCCAGAATGGTGGCAATGAGAAATGCTACCGATAATGCTAATGACCTTATTCAAGATTTGACCCTGATGTATAATAAAGCACGCCAGGAGTCAATTACCAAGGAACTCCTTGATATTACCGGTGGAGCGGCGGCTCTGGCTTAGAAAGGGAAGTTATTATGGCAAAAGGTAAAGTAGCTCAGGTGATAGGGACAGTGGTGGATATAGAGTTCCCCCCTGATGAGCTTCCCGCCCTGTTTAATGCCATTGAGATTCCTATGGATAGCGGCAAGATTATGCTTGAAGCTCAGGAGCATGTAGGCAATAATTGGGTGCGTTGTTTATCTCTATCACCTACTGATGGGCTGGAACGGGGGGCTGAGGCTATAGATACCGGGACAGCCCTTTCTGTGCCCGTAGGCAAGGCTACCCTGGGGCGCTTGTTCAATGTTATGGGGGAGCCTATAGATAACCTTGGACCGGTTAAGGCTAAAGAACACTGGCCAATTCATCGCCCCCCACCCTCATTCCAGGAACAGGAGATAACTACCGAGGTCCTAGAGACAGGGCTTAAGGTTATTGACCTGATTACCCCATTTACTAAAGGGGGCAAGATAGGTGCCTACGGTGGTGCCGGAGTAGGCAAAACCGTTATTATTATGGAGCTTATCCGTAATATTGCTACTGAGCATGGTGGCTTTTCTGTTTTCACCGGTATTGGGGAAAGGTCCCGTGAAGGTAATGACCTATGGAATGAAATGAAGGCTTCTGGTGTAATTGATAAGACAGTGATGG
>DAOWKM010000057.1 GCA_030643695.1 Dehalococcoidia bacterium
ATATTACCTCTCTAGGGTCAGTGATTTCGCCCTTAAGGGCAGTAACCGCAGCCGTAGCCGGACTGCCTAGATATATAAATGCCTCGGGATTACCCATTCTACCCCTAAAATTTCGATTAGCTGTGGACAGGCAAGTCTCTCCATCTCCCAGCACCCCCTGGTGCAGACCGAGGCAAGGTCCACACCCTGGTGGTAGCACAACAGCTCCAGCTTCAAGCAGGGTTTGGACATAACCTGCCTTTATAGCTGCTATCAGTACCCCTCGCGATGCCGGGGCAATTAATAGCCTAGTCTGGGGGTGAATCTTCTTACCCTTTACAATCCTAGCTGCTACGGCTAGGTCATCCAGACGACCATTGGTGCAGGTACCGATAAATACCTGATGGATTTTAGTTCCCTTAAGTTCTTTAGCCAGAGTAGTGTTATCCACGGTGTGGGGTTTGGCTACTGTAGGCTGAAGCTCAGCCAAACTGATATTAATGGTTTGTTCATAGATGGCGTTGTCGTCGGGAAAGAGTGATTGATAATCTGCCTTCCTCCCTTGGGCTGACAGATAGTTCCCGGTTACCTTATCAGCCGGGAAAAGTCCGACCTTAGCCCCGGCTTCAACGACCATGTTAGCTACGGTAAGGCGTTGTGGGATACTCATATTACTTATGGCATCACCGCTGAATTCAAGGGCTTTATAGGTAGCACCATCAGCTCCAATCCGCCCGATGAGATGAAGAACCAGGTCTTTGCCATAGACACCCTCAGGGAACCAGCCTGAGAGTACTACCTTGATACTTTCCGGTACCCGGAACCAATTTTTACCTAGACCAAGGGTAACAGCTATGTCGGTGGAGCCCATCCCGGAGGCAAAAGCCCCCAGCCCCCCAGCAGTTACTGTATGGGAATCGGCGCCAACAATTAAATCACCCGGCTTAGCCAGAGATTCAGCGACTATTTGGTGACAGACACCTTGTCCAACATCGTAAAGCAAACTGCTGGTCTCCCGGGCAAAGTCACGCAGGAGGACGTGGTCATTGGACAGCTCATGACCCGGGCTGGGGGCAGCATGGTCAAGGAAGAAGGCAGCTTTCAAGGAATTGGCTGGATGTTTAAATCCCGCAGCTTGGAATTGTCTCACCGCTAAGGGCCCGGTAGTATCCTGAACGAAAGCCAAATCTACCTTAGCAATAACAATATCTCCCGCCTTGGCTTTGCCCCCCGACTTGGCGCTCAATATTTTTTCAGCTAATGTCTTACCCACGATTGTCCTGCTTACTACCTCTCCATTTGAGCCCTAATTTGATGGTCGTTGGACATTTCCTGACTACATTATAACAGGTTTAGTCCGAATCTATCAGCTTAAAGCCGATTGTTTATTCCATAGTTGTCTAGGCTACTTGTTTAAATCAACGAGCAGTCCACCCACCATCTACTGGGAGTACAACGCCGGTAATCATTTTTGCCTCATCGCTGGCTAGAAAGCAGGTGGCAGCGGCTACATCGTCAACTGTTGCCAGACGGTGAAGAGGGGTGTTGTCTAATACGTAGGCTTTGAATTCTGGGTCGTTTAAATAACCCCTGGTTAGATTGGTTAGAATGAAGGTGGGAGCTACTGCGTTTACGCGAATATTATATGGTGCCCAATCAATGGCCTCAGCGCGGGTTAGCTGCACCACTCCTCCCTTGCTGGCGCAATAGGCAGCTCGTTTTGGTCCACCAACAAGACCGAATATTGAGGTAATGTTCACGATAGCTCCAGTCTTACGTGGTATCATCGACTGGATTGCTACCGCCTGATTGCAAAAAAATAGTCCCTTGGTATTGATTGAGAGGGTAGGGTCCCATTCGGCCTCACCGACCTCCTCAGCCAGCTTAGGAATGTTAATTCCGGCACTACAGACAAGAATGTCCACTTCACCTAGGTCCTGCCTTATGCGGCTGACTGTAGGGGTGATTGCGGGTATATCAGTTACATCTAGTTGATAACCCTTGGCAATGCCTTTCTCTTGTACATTTTTGGTTGCTTCTACCAAACGGGCTGGTTGACAATCTACTAGAGCCACCTTTGCTCCGCTAGCAGTCAATAGTTCGGCACAGGCTAGACCAATACCACTTGCTGCTCCGGTTACGATTGCTACCTTATTATCTAGTCTGCCCATTCTCCTGACTCCTTTCTATTTCCCTTGCCCAGCATGGCAATTAAGCATTATCCGTACGGATAATTAGGTGATTCTAGACTTTTCGTATAAACCGCCCATTCTGCGTCTGATATTAGCCCCTTATCCTTGTAGTACTTCCTCGCTTCATTCAATATCCTCTCTATGTCATCCTCCTGACCTGGTGTCAAGGGTATCAACACCTTATGTGTAGCCAGTATCTCCTCCATCCTCTCCTTGGCATAATCAAGACAGCTTTTTCTGCCTGTCTTCATCCACTCAGGATAGGTTAATACATCGGCAGCTTGTGGCAAGAAAAACTCTTTGCGCCACCATTGCCTAGTATGCTCTTTGTTTAGATAGTGGCCGGGAATTGGCCCAACCTCTTCTATCAAGCCTACGGCCAGTGTCTCATCACTCACGGCGACACCACTGATAAAACGCCCTATCCTACCCGCAACATCATCATCTAATATAGCCTGGATAGGGTGATGTGTCAGTTCACCATGCACACTGCCATGCAGCAGCATCGAATTCACTCCAGATAAGGCGGCAATCAAAGCAATTTGAGCCTTCTCGTAACCAGATTGAAAATCGATTCTTTTTGAGCTCGGATAGCAAGTAGTGTTAGACCTGGGAATATCGTACCTTCGCCAGATTTGATTAAACACCACGTTGTGCAAGGCAATTTCTATGGCGCCAAAGACAGGAGCTCCCGACCTCATATTCTGCGGAAACACAAGGTCCTTAGCCAGCACTCTTGTCCTCGGTCTTATTAACTGTGTCAGTAAGACTCCAGCTATAACTTCAGCATTGTTAGTTATCGTTGAGCCAGCAATGGTGGCTGGTGCCGTCCCTCCCATCACCGCACCACTGATTACGCGGACAGGAAACCCAGCCTCAACAAACCTGAAAGTGGATTCAGCAGCATCGCGGTACATCGTCAGCGGTGGTGAAAGCGCACACGTGCCTAAAATCTCAATCCCTGCGGCTTGGGCCATTTCTATGGTAAATATCTCACAGTCATGTGAATAACCTGAATATTGAAACTTAGTGGAATTTCTTATCCTAGCCGCAACACTCTCTAGCATTCCCATAACCGGCGGGACAGCGCCAAATCCAAAATATGGTGTATAGGGAGAAAAGAAATGAAGGTTAGGCAATGCATCCAGGACCCTTACCGCATCATAATTCTCCTTCATGGTGGCTACTCGGGGCTTCCAAGTGTCCAAATCTATAGTCTGCATGCCAGGGGCTACACCGAAATAAACAGTATCCCTGCCTATTATTAAGTCGTTCTTGGGGTCCCTTGCCCTGGTATGCCACTTGCCCGGAGTCTTCCCTAGGCACTCCTCCACTAAGCTGGGCGGAAAGTGCACCCTCATCTCCTCATAGTCCACCCGACAACCACTCCTCTCAAAGAGTTTTAAAGCCCTCTCGTGCTCAATTCTAACCCCCGTCGCCCAAAGAACTTCTAAGGTTCCTCGGTGAATCTCTTCAACCTGCTCTTCGGTTAGTATCTCTAGAGGCTTAAATTTACGGGTAAATCCTTTTAACATTTTTGCCCGTCCTTACTCTCCAATCAGCCTCCTGGCTAATTCTACGGCACCAGGTGCTGTGGGGTCATATCCGTCGGCACCAATGCTCTGGGCAAAATCTGCGGTTATGGCTACCCCACCCACCATGATCTTCACCTTCTCCCTGATACCTTTCTCCTTGAGGGTGTCAATAACCCTTCTCTGCTCCGGGGCGGTCATGGTCAAGAGGGCAGACATAACCAAGATATCGGCTTGATATTTGTCTATCGCCTCTAGGAACTCCTCAGCTTTGATATTCACCCCCAGGTCATGCACCTCAAAGCCACCAGCAGTGAGCAATGTGCATACCATAGACTTCCCTATGCTATGAATATCCCCAAAAACTGTCCCGGCGACCACGGTACCTAGAGTTTTTCGCTTCGCCCCCGTTTTCTTAAGCTCTTCCTCTATGATGGGCGTGGCAGCTTGCATAGCATCAGCTGCCCCAACCAGGTCGGGAAGCCAGAGCTCTCCTCTACCAAAGCCGTCACCGACCTGCCTGATGGCCTCTGTTAGCGCATCCAGGGCCTTGGTAGGGTCTACCTTTTCGTCCACTATTTTCTTGGCCCAGCTGGCTGCACCCTCAG
>DAOWKM010000061.1 GCA_030643695.1 Dehalococcoidia bacterium
AAAGAGATAAAAGGGATACGATGTTTCCCCACCAATTGTTACAGTTTTACCCCCACCCATCTTCATCTCTCTAACCTTGCCATTATACAATGTTTTAGGAATTTCAAAGGTCATTTCTTAATTTCCTTCCCCTAGGCTGGGTTCTTCCTCTTCTCACTGCCATACCATTCTTTCCCATACCAGTACCTCTCACCAGTCTGCAAATATTTAAGCTTGTCCTGCCGGCTCTCTAGCTTCTGCATCCACCTCCCCAACTCCTCGCCCTCAGGTTTACCCTCTTCAAAGGTTGCCCCCAATACCTCCACCTCTTTCCTGCCGGGTGCACTCTTTTTCTCAACCTTATATTCCACCTTTCCCCCTTCCTAAGCCAAGCCAGCAGATAGTTTGGCTGCTTTTACCGTATTTAGCATAAGCATGATTATCGTTATTGGTCCAACACCGCCAGGCACCGGGGTAATGGCTTTAGCCTTTTCCTTAACCGCTTCAAAATCAACATCACCAGCCAAAATAGCCTTGCCTTCCGCCGTTTTCCCAATTCGGTTAACGCCGACATCAATTACCACTACCCCCTCTTTAACCATATCAGCAGTAATAGCCTTTGGTTTCCCAGCGGCTACAATTAGTATATCAGCTCTTTTAGTGTGAAAGGAAATATCCCGAGTGCCGGTGTGGCACACAGTGACGGTAGCATTAGCCCCTTCTTTCTTCTGAAGGAGGATATTGGCTATAGGTTTGCCCACAATATTACTTCTACCCACCACCACTACCTCTGACCCCTCAATCTTGACCCCAGACCTGATTAGAAGCTGCTGGATTCCATGGGGGGTGCAGGGCAAATAATCCGGCTCGCCAATCATTAACTTGCCCACATTTACCGGGTGAAAGCCATCAACATCCTTTTTAGGGTCAATGGCATAGAGAACCCTGGTTTCATTAATATGCTTGGGCAGGGGTAGCTGGACTAGAATCCCATGAATCTTAGGGTCTTTATTTAACCTGTCAATCAGGCTGAGTAACTCTTCCTCACTGGTGTCAGCGGACAGGTCATGCCGTTCGGAATATATGCTCAGGGCTAACGATGCTTTCTCCTTCTGCCCAACATAGACCTGTGACGCCGGGTCCTCACCCACCAAGACAGTGGCTAGCCCCGGTATAAGGTTATGCTTCTCCTTGAGTTCGGTAATTTCCTGTTTCAACTCCTCACGAATCTGTTTAGCAATCTCGGTGCCACTAATAATCTGTGCCGTCATTTTTTACCCCTTTCATTAAGAAGCTTTGCTATCAAATCACTAACTGCCCTCACCGCCTTGGAGGTATCAGGCAGGTCAAGCAATGGCTTTAGCTTGAGGTCATACTTATATAATTCCTCATCCAAAGGTATGGTAGCTACCGGGTCAATCCCCAGCCTGGCTAACTCTCCAGTGACCAGAGGGTCTAGCCTAGCCGGGACAAGGTTGATTATCACCGACTGCCTCTTCACCACCAGTTTGAGCTCAGAGACCAAGTCTCTTATCCGAGCCACGGTTCGGATACCCTTCACCGAATGGTCAGAGATTATTAACAGCTCATCAACATTCTGAGTGGTTCTTCGGCTGAGGTGCTCCATCCCGGCCTCATTATCCATAACCATATAGGCATAGTTACCCGCCAGGTTATCAGCAAATTTTCTCAGCATGAGATTAGGATAGCAGTAGCATTCCGGACCCTCACCCCTACCCATCGTCACCAGGTCAATGTCCTTGCTTTCAGCTATAACCTCATTTAACTTAAAATCTAAATAAGCCTCCTTAGTCATTCCCGAGGGAATCTTTATTTTATCCCTCTGAAAGTCATCAAGCATTGAGCCAACTGTTTGTTTTACCTCAAGACCCAGGCTCTCCCCGAGGTTGGCATTAGGGTCAGCATCAATAGCCAGGATTGGTCCGGTGCCATTCCTTTTCAGGTAGCGAATAATGAGACCAGCTATAGAAGTCTTCCCAGTGCCACCCTTGCCAGCTACAGCAATATTATAACTCAAACGCCTTCCTTTGCTCTAATTTACTTTTTGCAGCCCAAACAGTTTTTCCTTTACCGATGGAAATTCATCAGCATTGGTATGGGGTAAAAACAGAGCGGCTACATAATTATTCATAAAATCGGCATTTTCGCTCAGCTCAAAATTGGTCATCATCTTGGCAACCCTTCTGGCATCATCAAGTATATCAGTAGAGAAAGAAACCAACCTTGCCCCTAAAAGAGAGCCATTGCCAATAAAGGTAAACCTATCACGAGGAACATCAGGGAAAAGCCCGATAGTGATACCTTTTTCAACATCAATATGACTCCCGAAGGCACCGGCGATAATCACCTGGTCAAATTTGGCACAGGCAATCACGGTGCTTTTGGCTAATGTCTGGCACCCGGCATACATAGCTGCCTTAGCCCGAATGAGATTATCAATATCGGACTCGGTGATAACAATGTCTCTGCCGATTTGGGTCTCCGCCGCCCAAGCTAAAACATATTCATAACCATCGCTTCCCTGCCTAACTCGCTTGGTCGGGAGGTTAGTGTTAAACTTACCATCCTGAGCGATGACCCCGGCTTCAAGTAGTCCAGCGATAATGTTTATCAACCCTGAGCCGCAGATTCCCTTTGGTTTTTCCCCACCGATAGTGCCAATTACAGGCTCAAGATTTGATGGGCTAATATCAAACTCTTCAATAGCACCATTAGTTGCCACCATACCATGCCTCACCCCACCGCCTTCAAAGGCTGGACCAGCCGAACAAGCAGCAGTTACCATCCACTCTGAGTTTCCAATCACTATCTCACCGTTAGTGCCTATATCCATATAGAAGGTCAATTTTTCCCTCTGGTACACCCCTGACCCCACAATCCCGGAAATAATGTCGCCACCAACATAGCTGGCTACCAGGGGGAAACTGAAAAGGTAAACATGCCCCCCTACCCTGATACCCACAGAACTCGCCTTTACCGGGGGAATAAAGTTAGCTGCTGGGGTATAGGGGGCTAACCTTATATATTTAGGGTCAAGACCGAGAAGAATCTGTATCATCGTGGTGTTACCGGCAACAGTCAAGTGACTAATATGCTCTACATCAACCTGGCTCTGGGACGATAGCTGCCTAATAACCCCATTAATGGTAGCTACCACCACCTGCTGTAACTTTTGCAGTCCGCCGGGTTTCTGACAGTAGGCAATACGGGTAATAACATCCTCACCGTAGCTAATCTGCTGATTGTAATCTATACCCTGGGCGATAACCTTACCCCGGTTTAAATCAAGCAACTGCCCACAGACGGTGGTAGTGCCAATATCAAAAGCTAGAGAATAGTGCCTTTCCCTGGTATCCCCCGGTTCCACATTTATCACCCTTGGCCTGCGCCTATCCACAGCTCTAGGTTCAACTGCGGTCACCAGAGTGGTGACGGTGACCTTCCAATCACTATCTCGCAGTATCTGGGGCAGTTTCTCTACTACATCAAAGTCCACCGTCATATTGCGAAGTTTATACTGCTGCTTCAAGCCTCTTAACACTCGGGACAGGTCGCTGGCATTATCCTCCAAGGTAGGTGGCGGCAGCTTGACAAACAACTTACTGACCGGGGGATTAAATCTCCAGCCAGTAGCTAGAGCCTCCGCCATCCCCTTACTCTCACGGGCTAGCACCGCTCTCTCCAGCCTTGACTCTACCGGAACATAAACGGTTAAATCAGTGAGCACCCTACTTTGACAAGCTTGCCTGAGACCCTGCTCATACTCTTGGTCAGAAAGCTTCTCCGTCCTGGTGCTTTCCACCTCCCCCTCTTTAATCAAGACCTTACAGGTGCCACAAACACCAGCCCCTCCGCAGGAAGCACTAATATGCACCCCAGCATCTATAGCCACCTGTAGCAGATTAGCCCCCTCCTCTACGATAATGTCAACATTATCGGGAGTGAAGTGGACTCTTCTCTTTTTATTTACCAAACCCTTCGTCATCTAATTCCCAGTCACCAAGCATTACTGAGAAACTACTAGAATAATCCCTTGACCTTTCCCGTGTTTACATCTATATCCACCTTCCTAAAGGCGGGGTCAGACGAGGTTCCTGGCATAAGGCTGATAGTCCCGGCGCAGGGACAGAGGAATTTTGCCCCGGAGTAAACTAACACATCACGGATGGGCAGAACCCACCCCTTGGGAACACCCTTAATGGCTGGGTCATGGGTTAGAGAGAGATGAGTCTTCACCATCATGGTGGCGTAATCATCATATTTAGAGTCGGACTCAAACCTCTTAGCCTTGCCCTCAGCCTCGGGGGCCCAGGACACACCATCAGCCCCATAGACCTCCTTGGCGATTTTAGCAACCCGTTCCCGCAGTTTCATCTCCATAGGATACAGGAATTGGAAGTCGTTCTCTTCTTCGCTGGCTTCCTTGACGGCATCAGCCAGCTCTAGAGCACCATCGCCACCGTCAGCCCAATGGGTAGCCACAGCACAGCGTGCCCCGGTTGCCTCGGCTGCCTTCCTGACGATGGCAATCTCAGCATCAGTGTCAGTGTGGAAGCGATTGATGCACACCACCGGTTTGATGCCAGACTTGCTGATGACGTTTATGTGGTGCACCATGTTGGGGATGCCCTTCTCCAAAAGTCCTACATCCTCTTTAGTGTAAGCATCAGGTAAAGGTATCCCAGCCACCACCCTGGGACCACCGCCGTGCATCTTCAATGCCCGGATGGTAGTGGTAAGCACTGACACATGTGGCTTGAGACTGCTATAGCGGCACTTGACATTCCAGAACTTCTCAAAGCCGATGTCAGCAGCGAAACCGCTTTCAGTAACATGATAGTCAAACATCTTCAGCCCAATGCGGTCAGCAATGATGGATGACTGCCCCACAGCAATATTAGCAAAGGGTCCGGCATGCACCATGAGGGGTTGATACTCTACCGTGGAACACAGAGTGGGATTAATAGTGTTGCGCATCCAGGCGGTCATGGCACCCCCCACCTCCAGGTCGCCGGTGGTAACGGGGTTAACTTTCTTATCAGAAGCCACAGTAATGTTATCCAGCCTTTCCCGCAGATCAGCTAAATCCCTAACAATAGATAGAATAGCCATGAGCTCGGAGCTCACTGTAATGCTAAACTTGGACTCCATCGTGAAGCCGTCCATACGCCCACCAAGACCGATAACAATATTACGGAGGCTCTGGGCACAAAAGTCCATGACCCAGCCCATTTCTACCCTGGTAGGGTCGACGTCCAGGCGGCGCATCCTGGTGAGCCTAGTCAGTTGCTCGTCATTGTAGTTACGCTCATGCTGCATTCTGGCGGTAAGTG
>DAOWKM010000030.1 GCA_030643695.1 Dehalococcoidia bacterium
CATCCGGTTACCCTGGTAAACTCGGTTAATCCCCATCGCATAGAGGGACAAAAGACGGCTTCGTTTGAGGTTATTGACGCTTTGGGTGATGCCCCGGACTACCTTTTTATCCCGGTAGGCAATGCTGGTAATATTACTGCCTACTGGAAGGGATTCGTGGAATATTATCAGGCAGGTAGGGCAAAGAGTAAACCCAGGATGATGGGCTTTCAAGCTGAAGGGGCTGCCCCTATTGTTCGGGGCTATGCTATTGAGGAGCCGGAGACTGTTGCCTCAGCGATACGAATAGGTAATCCGGCTAGCTGGCAAAAGGCGGTTGCTGCTCGCGATGAGTCTAGCGGCGTTATTGATATGGTTAGTGATGAGGAGATTTTGGCAGCTCAGAAGCTTCTGGCGACCAGAGGGGGTATCTTTGGCGAACCAGCTTCAGCAGCTTCTTTAGCCGGGTTACTCAAGCTTTCTCGTCAGGGGATGGACTTCTCGCAAAAGAGGGTAGTTTGTGTAGTAACTGGCACCGGGCTCAAGGATACTGATACCGCACTGAAGGGTGCTGAGCCCTTCCTTGAGCTTCCGGCTGATTTAGCGGCAGTAGAGCAGGCTTTAGGCTGGAGCTAAAGGAGGTTAAGAATGGCTAAAGTAATCGGTGAAGATATAGGAGCATTCTCCCAGCACTACCCTAAAGTAGCGGCAATAGTTACTGCTCAGGCTAATGGCAGGGAAAATGCTATGGCAGTAGCCTGGCACACATCTATCTCGGCTAAACCGCCCCTTTACGCAGTATCTATCGCTGCTAAAAGGTTTACCTATCAGCTTATTGCTGACAGTAAGGAGTTCGGGATTAACTTCTTGCCCTTTGAGATGGCTGAACTGGTTGCTTCTGTCGGCGGCAGTGATGGGCGGGAGATAGATAAGTTTCAAAGGTTTAATATTGCCCAGGATAAGCCGGTAAAGACAGCAGTGCCAATCTTGAGTGCTGCCTATGCTGCCTATGAGTGCAAGTTGGTTGATGATAGGGGTTATGGTGACCACCGGTTGCTAGTAGGGGAGATTGTGGCTATTCATCAGCTAACGGATGCCTTTACTCTGGAGGAGACACTAGATTTGACTAGGGTTAGCCCAATTTTGTATCTGGGGCACGAGTTTTACCTTACTGCATCAAAAGATACAGTAAGGAGTTTAGACCGTAATGTCTATGGTAAGCGTTAAAGGAGGGTAAGGTGTTTGATGAGGTTGAGATTAGGAGAGCGGTAACTTCTATTATTAAGGCTATTGGGGAAGACCCGGAAAGGGAAGGTTTGATAGACACGCCTAAACGTGTGGCTGAGATGTATGGTGAGCTTTTTATGGGGATTGGTAAGAACCCTCAGGAGGAGCTGACAGTAGGTTTTGAGGAAGGACACCGGGAAATGGTGATTCTGAGGGACATTCCATTCTATTCTATGTGTGAACATCACCTTTTGCCGTTCTATGGCGTGGTTCATATCGGCTATATTCCCAATGTTGACGGGCGTGTGGTTGGTGCCAGCAAGCTAGCCCGAGTAGTAGAGGTCGTGGCTAAGCGCCCCCAGCTTCAGGAGAGAATGACCACCCAGATTGCTGATGCCATTGTTGATGGAATTAAACCTGATGGGGTGGGGGTAATCATTCAGGCTGAGCATCTGTGTGTGATTATGCGTGGCATCAAGAAGCCAGGGAGCACTATCGTCACTTCAGCTCTCAGAGGCACCTTCCGCCGTAAAGCAGAAACTAGGGCTGAGTTTTTCTCTCTGCTACAGGGTAAGTAGATTACTATCTATTCACCCATAATCTGCAATATAATTTGCCTTGACCGAGGTCGGTTGTCAAAATCTACCAGAACTATCTGTTGCCATGTTCCCAGGGTTAACCTTTTATTATTGAAGGGGACGACTAGTGAGGAGCCCAGCAGTGAGGCGCGGACATGAGAGTATCCATTGCCATCACCCCAGCGGCGGTCGTGGTTATAGGGAATATTCTGGGGGATATTTCGCTCCCACATACTCTGAAAATCAGCAAGTGCTCCAGACTCGAATTCAATGGTAGATATTCCAGCGGTTGAACCGGCTACAAAAAGGGTAGCCGTTCCATTATTTATATCTGCCTCAGCTAACTGCTGTTCTACCTGCGGCGTAATGTCAATAATATCGCAATGCCCTTTAGTCTGGAGACTAATTCCCTTGGTGATTACCATGTCCTTACCTCCTATTGATAATAGCTACAAGCTTAGCTTATCCCA
>DAOWKM010000027.1 GCA_030643695.1 Dehalococcoidia bacterium
AGCTTCACCTTCTCCATAAGTAGAGAGGCATTCTGGAGGCTCTTCTCAAAGGGGATATAGAAATCTTGAACCACACCCACCCAATCCCGGTTTTCATTAGCCACTTCATCCAATCCTTCCTCCATATGAGCGGTAAATTTAATATCAACGATGTTAGAGAAATATTTGGTGAGCAGGTCACTAACCACAAAGCCCAGCTCTGTCGGCTGAAAGCCCCCTTTAGCCTTGACAACATAGCCCCGCTCCTGAATGGTAGACAGGATGGGGGCGTAGGTGCTGGGGCGCCCAATGCCCTGCTGCTCCAGCATTTTAATCAGGGTGGCTTCAGTAAAGCGGGGTGGTGGCTGGGTAAAGTGCTGTTCGGGGAAAAGCCCAAGGAGCTCAAGCTCATCGCCCCTTTCTAATCGTGGGAGTATGGAGCTTTTCTTCCCTTCTTTCTCAGCCTCGTCCCTCCCCTCAGTATAAAGAACCATAAATCCAGGGAACTTGCTCACTGAGCTGGAAGCCCGGAAAAGATAATCGGTCTTTGAATCTAGGCATCTGGCTTTAATATCAACAGTAGTGTTATCAAATAAGGCGGCTGACATCTGGCTAGCCACCATTCGTTTCCAGATAAGCTCGTAGAGCTTCAACTGGGCAGCAGTAAGGTATGGTTTAATCAGAGGCGGTTCCCGCCGAATTTTGGTGGGACGGATAGCTTCATGGGCTTCCTGGGCTCCCTTTACCACTCTGGCAAAGGAGCGAGCGTGGGGTGGAACAAATTGAGAGCCATACCTATCATTAATAAACTTTCTGGTTTCAGCTATGGCTGAGTGAGCTACCCGGGTGGAGTCAGTCCGCATATAGGTAATAAGTCCAGCACTTCCCTCATCACCTATGGGTAGACCCTCATAAAGCTGTTGGGCAATTGCCATCGTCTGCTTGGCGGTGAAGTGCAGTTTGCGCCAGGCTTCTTGCTGTAAGGTGCTGGTGATAAACGGTGGTGCTGGCTGGCGGGCAACCCTTTTAGTGTCTACCTTGATAACACTAAAGCTCGCTTGTTTAAGCTCATCGCTAATCTTAGTAGCTTCTTCCTGGTTGTGAATCTCTAGCTTGGTGCCACCTAAAAGACTAACCAGCATAGCCCGGAAGGTTGCTACCTTGGCAGCCCTTATCTTCTTGGTCAGCTCAGCCTCAATAGTCCAGTATTCTACCGGGATGAATTTTTCAATCTCTCGCTCACGGTCAACAATGATTCTTAACGCTACCGACTGAACCCTGCCTGCCGATAGTCCTCTCCTTACCTTTCGCCACAGCAACGGGCTAATCTTATATCCTACCAGTCTATCTAGGACACGCCGCGCTTGCTGGGCATTGACCAGTTGCATATCTATAGAGCGGGGGTGGCTAAAGGCATCCTCAATAGCTTCCTTAGTTATTTCATAGAAGACAACGCGATGGTAGGGTATCTGGTCTGATTTTATTACCTCAATTAGATGCCAGGAGATGGCTTCTCCCTCACGGTCAGGGTCAGTGGCTAGATATACAGCGGATGCAGTTTTGGTTGCCTCCTTAAGCTCATTCACCAGCTTAATTTTCCCCCGGGGGACCACATATTCGGGCAAAAAGCCATTTTCTATATCCACTCCTAACTGGCTCTTGGGAAGGTCTCTTATATGACCTAAGGAGGCTTTAAGGCTATAGCCTTTGCCTAAAATCTTGTCCAGCGTCCTCGCCTTAGCCGGTGATTCAACAATAACCAAATTCTTCTTCATGGTGGCTAATCTACTTTTGCTCTATACGCCTCTCTTACTTCCCGAGCCAGGACATAGTTCATATTTCCTACCTGTTTTACCAAGCCCTTAAGCTCCATCATGGTCAGAGTGCTGGTGACGGTGGATACAGGCAGACCACTTGAGCGGCAGACCTCATCAATATGGATAGGCTCAGCAGATAGCTGCTTTAGTAGCAAGGACTCAGTGTCAGAGGCTGGTATAACCTCTTTCATTTCCATCTGACGAGCTACAACCGTTAGGTTCAGTTCCTCTAAAATATCAGTATAGTTACGGACTAGCTTAGCTCCCTCCTGGATAAGGTGATTGGTGCCTCTACTGGTTGGCGACAGGATGCTACCCGGGGTGGCAAATACCTCTCTATTTTGCTCCAGTGCCAGACGAGCGGTAATCATCGCCCCGCTGGCATCTCCGGCTTCAACAACTAACACCCCTAGACTCAGTCCGCTCATGATGCGATTGCGCCTAGGGAAGTTATCAGCCCTGGGTCTGGTGCCCAAGGGATACTCGCTTATCAGAGCCCCCTGTTGAATAATACGGCGAGCTAGATTGGCGTTCTCGCTGGGGTAAACAGTGTCCAGCCCGCAGGCAAATACGGCAATAGTCCTACCGCCAGCATCTAAGGCGCTATGATGAGCTACTGAATCAATCCCTTTAGCCAGACCGCTGACAATAGTGATTTTATTCTGAGCCAGGTCAGCTACTATTTCTTCAGTTACCTGCCTCCCATAAACGGTAGCTCGGCGAGTGCCTACTACCGCTAAGCACCACTCATCTTCAGGGAGCAGGGAACCCCTAACATAAAGGAGTGGTGGGTAATCATATATTTCCTTGAGCCGGGAGGGATAATCGGGGTCATGCCAGGTAAGCACTCTTACCCCATAGCGCTCCAGTTTTTCCATTTCTGCCTCTAGAGAAATCTTAGGTCGCCAGGAGGTAATAGCGCGTGTTGAACCACTATCCAGCCCTGATTGCTTTAAATCAGAGGGGACAGCCTGCCACGCATTTTCCAGATTACCAAAGTAGTTCTCAAGCTGGGTCAGTTTAACGCGACCAATGCCGGCTATAATATTAAACCCCACCCAGTATTTAATATCTTTATTACTTGTTTCCAAAGTAATGCCATTCTAGCATAGGGGTGGATTGAAGACAATTAGATTTGTCTAGTAACCCTATCCCCCTTTATCCCCCTTCCCCTTATTAAGGGGAAGGGGGAGGTTTATTTTAAGAGGGGCGAAGCCTCTCTTAAATTTTCTATTAAACCTATCTCCCACCAAGGGGAAGGTAGTATCTTTGAAAGGCTGCTCCCTCTAATACTTCCTCATTGTTATGTGAGAAGATGCAGAGGAGGGGTAAAGTTTCTTTACATAACTAAATACCCCCCTTTTTTATTAAAGGAGAGTCGGAGAAAGGCAGAAGCCTATCTAAATAAGGCCTCCATCTATTTAGGGGGAATGCGAACCTTTAGGGGGGATAAAGAGGATAGGGTTTATAAATTATCAAAAGATTGGCGGAGAGGGTGGGATTCGAACCCACGGTCGTCATTTAGACGACACGCGCTCTCCAGGCGCGCCTGATAGGCCACTCCAGCACCTCTCCACAGTAGGGGCAAGGATTCATATTTGCATGATGGCGGAGAGGGTGGGATTCGAACCC
>DAOWKM010000047.1 GCA_030643695.1 Dehalococcoidia bacterium
TATGGTAGCGCATACCGGATTCGAACCGGTGATCTCCTCCTTGAGAGGGAGGTGTCCTAAACCCCTAGACGAATGCGCCTCTTGAAATCAAGACTTCCCTACTTCTAGACATTATATCAGTAGGCATTTCAAGGAGCAACTTAGTCACCATTTAGATATTCAGAATAGCTGGCAAGGCGGGCAAAGACCTCAGCCGCTTCATCGGGCAGTGAATAGCACATAATCCCCGTATCCCGCAGAACCTGGGACAGACCATCCTCCCATTCAGCCGGCATCATTATTTTATCAGTGGCTAGGATAACCGGCTTCCCGTAACGGCTTATCAGCTCGGGAAGCGCCCGAAGAGTGGCTATATCATCAGCAACCATAGAATCGGTGGTCTCTGAAGAAGTATGGCTCTCGGTTTCAGAGGGGGAAGTTTTCCCTAGCATTGCGCTAAAACCAGCCCCCAGCACAATAACCCCATCTACTTGAGGAGAACGCAGCAAAATATTGATAGACTTCCTCAAGCCCCCTGTCCAGAAACCGGCAACCAAATCAACTGGATTACCCCGGTTCCACCACGAGGGCAGGAATTCATCCAGTTCCCTGATGGTTTCATCAGCAAGGTGAACGACATCAAGCCCAGCCGCAACACAGGCGTCACTGGCTAAGACCCCCCAACCACCCGCGACGGTAACAATACCAACCCGTCTTCCTTTGGGCAAGGGCTGATGCAGAAGAGCAGCACTGATGTTGAACATCTCATCGATGTTGTTGGCTCTTATAATCCCTGCCTGTTTACACATAGCGTCACAGGCTGAATCTGAGCCAGATAAGGCTGCAGTATGCGATTTTGCCGCCTTAGCCCCGGCCTGGGTAGCCCCTGCCTTAATCATAACAATTGGCTTTCTCTGGGTTATCCTTTTGGCAAGATTAAAAAACCGCCTCCCGTCACGGAAGCCCTCAATATAGGCCATAATGACCCTGGTCTCGGGGTCCTCGCCGAGGAATTCAAGGAAATCCTCGCAATGGAGGTCAGCCTCGTTACCGCTGCTGATGCATCGACTAAAACCAAAGCCCCATCTATTCCCTCGCCCCAGGATACTGGCAGCTACATTGCCACTCTGGGAGATTATGGCTAATGACCCCTGATGGGGGTGGAGTGATGGCATAATCACGTGCATATTGACTGCCAGGCTGAGGACACCAAAGCAATTGGGACCAACCAGTCTCATGCCTCCCTGTCGAGCCAGCCTCACCACCTTCTCCTGTAGCTTTTCACCCTCACTACCCAGCTCAGCGAAGCCGGCAGTGATAATGATTCCTGCCTTAATTCCTTTGGCAACACATTCAGCAATGACCTCAGGAACTACTGAGGGGGGAACAGCAACCACTGCCAGGTCAACCGGTTCTGGAATCTGGCTAACGCTGGGATAAACCTTAAGCCCCAGTATCTCCTTTTCCTTGGGATTTACCGGGTAGATGCTACCCTTAAATTGTCCGCAGACGATATTATTCAAGATAATAAATCCCCACTTCTCCCTGTTCCTTGAGGCACCAACAAAGGCAATAGACTTTGGGGTAAAAAGAGGGCTAAAATCACGAACTATATTCAATGTTGTCTTTATCCCCTCTAAATTTTCTAGATGATTAAAAGTCGTTCTAATGCTGAGCGGGCAGCTTCAATCTCGGCCGCCTTCTTACTCTTGCCCGAGCCCCTGCCGAGCACATTGTCGCCTACTCTTACTTCAACAGTGAACATCCTGTTGTGGTCTGGTCCCATCGCCTCTATTACATAATAGGCGGGTGTTGACTGCTGCCTGGCTTGGATAAATTCTTGAAGCTGTGATTTATAATCAATTCCTATACCTCGGCTAGCTGCCTTCTGTAGCTCTTTATTAAATAGCCTTAAAATAAAGTCGCTGGTAGTAGCTGAGCCTTGGTCAAGGTAAATAGCAGCTATTACTGCTTCTAAGGCTCCAGCTAGGTTAGCCGGTTTACACCGCCCACCACTTGCCTCCTCGCCCTTTCCCAGATAGAGATAGTCGCCAAGGCTAATGGCTCTTGCCACACGAGCCAAGGTATCTTGACGAACCAGGGCAGCACGGAGCTTAGTCATCTCTCCTTCAGTGGAGCGGGGGGAGTCCTGATATAGCTTTTCAGCGATTACTAGGTCTAAAACAGCATCACCCAAAAATTCGAGTCGTTCATTGGAAGTTAGGGCAAAGCCAGGGCTCTCGTTAATGTAGGAGCTGTGAACCAGCGCCTGCTCCAGCAGGGACGGGTCGTTAAAGGAGATGCCCAGAGTTTGTTGCAGAGTAGCAAAATCAGCCAAGACTACGGCTCCCTTTTTTAAATTTAATAATTCAGCATAAATGGTTAGGCCTGCTCTGTCAATTATTTGGTTACTATTTATCAACCTCACCCCCTTAATATTTATTTTAGAACCTACCCCCTTAACTCTTTTAATACCTAATACTTTTGAGGAGTGAAGGAAGACATTTTAGAGAGGGGCTTAGTCCCTCTCTTACCACTCCCCCTTCCCTTAATAAGGGAAGGGGGTCAGGGGGATAGGTTGCTAAACGACCTTGCTATAGAGGTTGGTAAATATTATTAAATTAGGCTGTTATTGCTATAAACGTAAACTTAGTGCTATAATTTCGGTGCGTTGGGGAATAGTCTAGCGGTAGGACAGCGGACTCTGGATCCGCCGGGGTAGGTTCGAATCCTACTTCCCCAGCCACTGGTAATGATACTAGCTGCCTAGGTTCTCTGTACACGGTGTTGTGGTTAATTTGACAAATATTGAAAATAGTAATATAATGATAGGTTGTAACTAAACTTCAAGCTTCGCTTTATTATCTTTTCACTAACCGCAGGTCATATTCTGGGTTTATGCTCAATAGTCAGAGGTTTCTTATCTTTATTTAAGGAGTAGAGCTAGAGATGGTTTTTGTGTCACCAGTACGTACTGAGAGGAGAATGCCCCCTGTTTCCAGGAAATCTTATGCCAAGTTACCCCAGATACTAGATGTCCCTAACCTCATTGAAGTTCAGTTAGACTCGTTCCGCTGGTTTCAGGAAGAGGGGATAAAGCAATTGTTGGAGGAGGTATCTCCTGTCAAGGATTTCACTGGCAACAGGCTGGAGATTAGCTTTATCGGCTACGAGTTCCGTGAGCCTCGTCACTCTGAGCCGGAGTGCCGCCAGCGAGATTTGACCTATTCAGCCCCCCTCTATGTTAGGGCTCATTTGCTGATTAAAGAAACGGGGGAAATTAAGGAACAGGACCTATTTTTTGGTGATATTCCCTTAATGACAGTCAAAGGTACCTTTATTACCAGTGGTGCCGAACGGGTAGTGGTAAGCCAATTACTCCGTTCTCCAGGTGTGTATTTTACTGTTAAGGAAGACGCCACTAGTGGCCGTGAGTTGTGTCATGCTAAGGTGATTCCTACCCGGGGGGCTTGGCTGGAGTTTGAGACCAGTAACCGTGATGTAATTTCAGCCAAGATAGACGGTAAACGGAGGATTCCGGTTACTACACTGCTACGCGCTATTGGTTACGGTAATGATGAGCAGTTGCTCGAGCTATTCGCTAAAGAAGATAACTCTTCAGA
>DAOWKM010000003.1 GCA_030643695.1 Dehalococcoidia bacterium
GACTGTCGTTATGAAGCCTGTAACGCCTGTGGGCTCCAGCGCTGGCACCCAGACTGTCAGCAAAAATATCAGCGGCTTGGTTAGCTGCTCAGGAGGTCCCGGGAGATAATCAGCCCGTGGATGGTTGGTGTTCCCTCCTCAAGCCAGAGCGTTCTCGCCTCACGGTATAGCCTTTCAATAGGATAAGCACTACATGCCCCAATTCCACCGTAGATTTCAAGGGCGGCATCAGACACCTGGCGTGATACCTTATCGCCGAAGTTTTTGCACATAGATGCTTCTACCGCAGGATTAAGCCCCCGGTCCAGCTTGAGCCCGACATCGGCAATCATCATCCTCAGGGCATAAATGTTAGTTGCCATCTCGGCGAGTATCTGTTGTATCGCCTGCCGGCTGGCAATAGTCTTACCAAAGGTCACTCTTACTTTAGAATGCTCTATTGCCAGTTCTAACATACGCTGTGCCAAGCCGAGGCAACTTATCCCTATTGACCAGCGGCTAGGGGTAAGGAAGGTTTCCAGGGCTAGGTCGAGTCCATTCCCCTCCTCACCAATGAGATTTTCAGCAGGCACAATGCAATTATTAAAGTTGAGCACCAGGTGGGGATAACCGTGTAATCCGATAAAATCAGGCATAGGAGACCAAGAGAAGCCAGGAGCATCAACATCAACAATGAACATGCTGATTCCCTTGCCGCGAAGTGACCTATCCTTGCTATAGGCAACCACATGGCAGAAATCAAAGGGCTTAGCTAGTGGTCCGCGGGGGGTGATAAGGTGCTTCCGCCCGTTAAGTATAAAGTGGTCGCCTTGCTTGGTAGCTGTAGTCTGAATATCAGTTCCTGACCCACAATCAGGCTCGGTTAAAGCAAAGGAAGCGAGTTTCTCTGCCTTTACAAACGGCAAAAGGTATTTCCTTTTCTGCTCCTCAGTGCCACGAGCATAAATCATCTTCCACATGGCGCTGCTATTATGAGGTATCAACCGAATATTTCCTCCTACCCCGCCAGCTATCTCCATTATTGGCCACCACTGGGACAGGGACAGTCCCATACCTCCATACTCTTTAGGGCAGGGTAGGGCAATGAGCCCAGCATCTCTAACCAGAGGCAGTACCTTCTCGGGAACACTGTCCTCTTTATCGATTTTATCTGCCAGGGGGTCTAACACCTCCCGGGCAAATTTTACCAATGCTTTCTTATACTCTTCCAGTTCCTCAGGAATTTTGAAGTCTGATACCTTTAAATTCACATTACCCCCCTTGATTTTAGTTTTCATAGCTTGGAATCAGAATCTTGCTCAACGGCTAAGCTGTTTCACCACCATCCACAACAATAGTATGCCCGGTGATATGGCCAGAGGCCTCAGAGGCTAAGAATAGAGCCGGCCCGACGATGTCACTCGTCTCAGCTATTCGGCCCAATGGTATTATAGCCTCCCTTTGCTTCAATAATTCAGGGTCACTCCATAGTGCTCTAGATGTCTCTGCTTTGACCACACCGGGAGCAATGCCATTAACCCGTATATTGTATTTGCCTAAATCCCACGCCAGCTCCCGGGTGAGCATAATTACGCCGGCTTTAGCAGTATTATAGGCACCGAGCCCTGTCTTCGACCCCTGTAGCCCACCTATTGATGTCATATTGATGACGATGCCCTTTCTCTGGGCAATCATCTTCTTAGCCACTGCCTGAGCACAAAGGAAGTAACCCTTAAGGTTGGTATCAATAACCCTGTCCCAGTTATCTTCGCGAGCTTCAAATAGTGGCTCTTCGGTGATTATGGCAGCATTATTTACCAGAATATCAATAGCATGAAATTCATCAGTTACCCTCTGAACCATGTTATCCACATCAGCCTTTCGGGTAACATCAACCGGTATAGCCAGGGAACGCTGACCAAGCCGTTGGATTTCTTTAGCTACTGCCTCTAGCTCACCATCCTCAACCACTTTGTCAGCAACAGCCACATCAGCTCCAGCCTCAGCAAAAGCCAGAGCAATAGCTCTACCTATGCCTCTCCTACCCCCGGTAACAATGGCTATTTTACCCATCAAGGAAAGACTAGGTATGCTCATCTTTCAACCTCCTTTTTGCCTCGGTAATGTTAGCACTATTTTCCAGTTTTATCAAAGCAGGCGATAGCTACCACCCTATCATTATTACTGAGCCTCATCAGCTTCACTCCTTGGGTGCTCCTGCCCTGAATAGTAATGCCCTGTCTTGGGTCTTTCTCCTTCACTGGAGTGTCAATAATAACGCCGTCAGCGGATATAATCATTAGTTGCTGAGACAAAGAAACCAGTCTGGAAGTAGCCACTTCACCCGTTTTTTCAGTAAGCCTAAAGGTCCTTACTCCGCTACCAGCGCGGTGTTGTCGTGGATAGTGCTCAACTGAGGTAAGCTTGCCGAAGCCATTGGTAGTAATGACTAAAAGGAAGGCATCTGGATAGGCAATGTCCATGTCGACTATTCGGTCATCAGGCGACAGGCGGATGCCTCGCACTCCACCACTGAGTCTGGAGCTAGCTCTTAAATTAGATACAGCAAACCTGATTGCCTGTCCTTTTTGGGTCACTAAAATAACATCATCCCGGTCAGTAGCTAGACATGCGGCGACTAACTCATCCCCTTTCTCCAAATTCATGGCAATAAGCCCGCTACTTCTTACTGAAGCAAAATTTTCCATAGCTGTCTTTTTTATCTCCCCATAGCAGGTAGCCATCAATAAGTAGGTATCAGGGCTGAAGTCAGCTACGGCTATCATAGCGGTAACCCTCTCGTTATCAGCCACTGGGAAAAGATTAATTACTGCTGTCCCTTTAGCTGTCCGGGAGCTGTCAGGTGGAATTTCATAGCACTTAAGACGAAAGACCTTACCCTGATTGGTGAAGAATAGTAAGTTAGAATGAGTATCAGTCACTACCAGGAGCCTTACCGCGTCTTTCTCTCTAGTTACCATACCAATGATACCCTTGCCACCACGATGCTGTGATGTATAGACATGGGATGGCACCCTTTTGACGAATCCTCTATTGCTGAGCGTCACCACCACTCTTTGATGAGGGACAAGGTCTTCCTCACGAAATTCCATTACCCCTTGCTCACTTATTTCGGTTCGCCGTGGGTCATTATACTTAGACTTTAATTCTCTCACCCCTTCCTTTATCAGGAAAAGCATTCTTCTAGGGTTAGCTAGCAGGTCTTCCAAGTAAGCAATGTTTTTTACCACCTCAGCATACTCATCAAGTATCTTGCGCCGTTCTAGATTAGCCAATCGGCGCAGCGGCATGTCAAGGATGGCTTGCGCCTGAGCTTGGGATAAGCCAAAGCCAGTGATAAGGTTCTGGCGAGCCACCTCAGCCGTCTCCGATTTTCGGATAGTAGCAACCACTCTGTCTATATGCTCCAGGGCGATTTTGAGTCCTTCCAGAATATGAGCCCTTGCCTTAGCCACCTTTAGCTCAAACCGGGAACGCCGAGTGATAACCTCATAGCGGAAATCTATGTAGTACTGAAGCGCCTCTTTTAGGCTAAGTACCCTGGGCTGGCCATCAACCAGAGCCAGCATATTAACGAAGAAAGATGACTGCATTGAGGTATATTTATATAGGTTGTTCAAGACCTGCTGAGGCTGAGCTTCTTTTTTTAACTCAATGACAATACGCATACCCTGGCGGTCAGATTCATCGCGTAGTTCGCTAATGCCCCCAATTTTCTTATCCTTGACCAGCTCAGCTATCTTCTCCACTAGGGCAGCCTTATTTGTCTGGTAAGGAAGCTCAGTAACCGTTATCTGGCGATACCCAGTCTTTGAGGCATCCCCTATATGAGCTTTAGCTCGAACTATTATCTTGCCATGTCCAGTAGCATAAGTGTGCTTAATCCCTTCTTGCCCAAGGATGATACCGGCGGTAGGGAAATCGGGTCCTTTGATAAATTGAGTAAGCTCATCAATGGTGGCTTCAGGATTATCAATGAGATAGGAGATAGCATCACAGACCTCGCCTAGATTATGAGGGGGGATATTGGTTGCCATTCCTACCGCAATTCCTGAGCTACCATTAACCAGTAAGTTAGGTAACCGGGTGGGTAAGACAACAGGCTCTTTGAGGCTATCATCAAAGTTGGGTGTGAAGTCAACGGTCTCCTTATCAATGTCAATCAACATCTGTTCAGCAATGAGAGCCAAGCGTGCCTCGGTGTAACGCATAGCTGCTGGGGGGTCATTATCCATACTGCCAAAATTACCCTGTCCATCAATCAGGGTATATCGCATAGAGAAATCCTGTGCCATGCGCACCATAGCGTCATAAACAGAGGTGTCACCGTGAGGATGATATTTACCCAATACCTCGCCGACAATACGGGCACTCTTCTTATAGGGGCTAGCATGATTTATTCCCAGACCATCCATAGCATAAAGAATTCGTCGGTGTACCGGCTTTAACCCATCCCGCACATCAGGTAAGGCACGGGAAACAATGACACTCATAGCGTAGTCAAGATAAGAACTCTTCATCTCATCTTCTATATTTACCGGTTCGGTTTTTCCTAAAACCATATTTGGCTAAACCTCCTACTCCTTATTATCAGTCTCATTGTTATTATCAGCAGACTCTTTAAGAAATACCTCTCTTTCCCCTCCTCCTACTATGGTATAACCAGGTTCCTCCTCTCCTTCCTTATCTTCTAGCGTATGCCTGAATGCGCTATCACCAACATAAGGACGAGGGGCTTTAAACTCCTTCGCTGGGAAGGAAAGCTTCCCTGCTTGGCTTGGGTCCTGATATACCTCTTTAATAATGACCGTCAGCCTATTTTCTAGCGAGTTAATGACAGTGGCGGTATACTTATTACCCCCCGCCATCAACCTGATAAGTCGTTGTCCCAGCTTAGGTTCAACTTGTCCTAAATATTCCCCACGGTCGTTTTCTATTATCAGGCTGGACCTGTCTATCTTTAAACACGCTCTATCACCAGCCATCATTTTGGACAGTATCTCCTCTGGTGCTAGGTGACGAAGGTTGACTACCTCTGCCTTGCCCGTTTCTTGAATAAAATGCTGAGGCTCAACCTTATGTGAATCTTCACTAGAACCAACCATTGCTTCTCCTAAATGGGATAAGCGATAAAGATTCTTCTTAGCAATGGCATTATAAGGGTCAAGTTTTACAGCTTGGCTATAGGCTTCCTTTGCCTGAGAATACTCCCCCAGCTTCATATAGGCTCTGCCTAAGCGATTATAGGCGTCAGTATCATTGGGGAAACTATTTATTAGATTCTTATTAGCGGCTACTGCCTCCCGCCACCGACCCTCCATAGCCAGGGCGATAGCCTGTTTACTGCCCTGCCGTTTTAGTCTTACCTGTTCCTCTTCCTGAGGCGACATCCTCTACATCCTCCATAATTAGCTATCTATGTTTCCAGCTTAAATGCTTGGTGTAAGGCGCGAACTGCATCCTTAACCTGGGTATCATTAATGATACAGGTTATCCTTATCTCTGAGGTGGTAATTAGCTGGATGTTGATGCCATGCTCACTGAGCACCCTAAACATTCTGGCGGCATAGCCCGGGGCATTCTGCATCCCGGTGCCAATAATGCTAACCTTGCCCAATTTGGAGTCGCTGATGGATTCTCTAGCTCCGATTGACTTGGCTATAGGTTCCATTACCTCCATTGCTCTAGCTAACTGGCTTTTAGCTACAGTGAAGGTTAAATCGGTAATATTTTCAATGCTGGTGTTCTGAACGATGGTATCCACGCTAATATCTGCCTTAGCCAGGGGCTCAAAGATAGCAGCGGCAATGCCCGGACGGTCAGGAACACCAACCACTGTTATCTTAGCCACATCAAGGTCATGAGCTATACTCCTTACTCTATTTCGTATTTCCATAGATATCCCTCCGTGAATTAATGTCCCCGGACTATCAGTAAAACTAGATGCAACCAGAATAGGAATACCGAATAACTCTCCCAGCTCAACTGCTCTAGGATGCACTACTCTAGCCCCATAGCTGGCTAGCTCCAGCATCTCTTCATAGCCAATCTCAGATAGCTGTTGAGCCTCAGGAACAAGGCGTGGGTCGGCGGTAAAGACCCCGTCAACATCAGTATATATCTGGCATATCTCTGCTCCCAAACTAGCAGCCAGAGCTACCGCAGTAGTATCAGAGCCGCCTCGCCCTAAAGTGGTAACATCCATCTCGCCAGTGATACCCTGGAAGCCAGCCACAATGACAATATTCCCCTTGTTTAGCTCGTTAGCTACTCTTTCGGATTCAACCTTCAGAATCCGAGCCTGGCTATAGGTAGCATCGGTGCGTATCCCTGCCTGGGCACCGCTAAGGCTAATTGCCTTGTTCCCCAGAGCCCTTAGCGCCATTGCCAGTAAGGTGCTGGAAACAATCTCGCCAGTGGACAGCAGGACATCAAGCTCCCTCTGGCTGGGTTGCTCGGTAACCTGATGAGCCAGCTTAATTAGCTCATCAGTAGTATCCCCCATAGCTGAGGCAACAACCACTACCTGGTTGCCCTGAGCCTTAGCCTGAGCTATGCGCCGAGCCACATTCCTAATCTTCTCGGCATCTGCTACCGAACTTCCACCATATTTTTGAACAATTAGTGCCATTTAGTTCTTAACCCCAGAATTCAAATATTTTCTCCTATCAGCCTACCCATAATTTTATACCCATCGTCAATTAACAAGCTAGTGCTTTTCGCCTCAGATTCGGTAAATCTCTTGGCTCCATTAGCGGTAAATCCTGCTCCCCACAGCAGAAACGGGACCGGCTCGTCAATATGGGTCTGAGCCTTGATTGGGGTGGGATGGTCAGGCATAACCAGCAGGCGAAGAGAATCTCCTCGCCAGAAGCGGAGTTGACTAATAACCTCTTCATCCACCCTCTGGATAGCCTCTATTTTGTCATCAATGGCGCCAGCGTGGGCAGCTTCATCCGGCGCCTCAATATGGATAACCGCCAAATCATACCCATCAAGCGCCTTGATGGCTCCGGCTGCCTGGGCAGCGTAGTCGTTATCCAGTCCATCAGTTACCCCCGGTATATCCAATACATCCACTCTTACCATTCGGGCTAA
>DAOWKM010000052.1 GCA_030643695.1 Dehalococcoidia bacterium
AACTATAATGGCGTATAGTAACAATAAGGCTAGCGGGATATAGACGAGTATCGCCAACCACGACCACCCTTTGGGGAGAAAAAGTAAAAAGAGACCAGCCACCACTACCGGCAGTAAAGAATAACCCAGCCACGGGAAAAGCCAGGTTGGCTTACCATGCCACCAGCCATAGATTGCTGTAGCCAGGACTAAACCAAGCATAACCAGTAGCCAACCGACACCCTGCCACCAATTTAGAGCAAAAAGTAGAGCAAAAAGAAGGTGTGGCATTGAAGCTAGTAGCGCTTGCCCCCAGGTGCCCTGGCTATGAGCTTCGTATATCTGACGAGCTACCAGCTTAGCCGAGCCTAACAGCTTCTCACAATTCTTAGCTGCCTCCTCTTCAGAAAGCCCAGCTTCTCTCAGCTCTTGAAACCTATCCTCGATATGCGTCTCTAGCTCATTGATAACTTCTCTCTCCGATGAGAGGTCAAGCCTTAGATTATATTTAACACTATCAAGGTAGTGATTCAAAAGAGTTACCATCTCAGCTACCTCATATCAAGTACTTGCTGGTTGAATAATTAGGTTCATGGCAGTCAAAAAGTCCTGCCACTGACTTCTTTTCTCTACTAGGATAGACAAACCCTTTTCCGTGAGATGATAATACTTCCGCTGCTGACCACTAGGCATCACCTGCCACTTACCTTGGATTAAGCCTGCCCTCTCCAAACGATGGAGAGCAGGATAAAGAGTCCCCTCCTTAAATCTAAAGTAGCCCTGACTCCTTCTCTCAAGCTCCTTAATAATCTGGTAGCCATACATCGGCTGATAACCTATTAAGCAAAGAAGTAAGGAAGCAGTACTACCCGTCATTAACTCTCGCCTTTGTGCCATTTAAGTTACCTCGCTTATAATAATACCTAGTCTCTCTATGTATAATATAACACATAATCCGGTAAATTGCAACCCTTTGAAAGTAGGCACTAAAAAGAGGAATAACTTTTCCTAGGCAGAGAACTGGCTAAATATCAAGGCACCATTAGTACTACCAAAGCCAAAGGAATTGGAAAGGGCTACCCTTACCTTAGCTTCCCTGGCTACATTAGGCACATAGTCAAGGTCACACTCGGGGTCTGGGGTCTCATAATTTATGGTTGGCGGAATAATACCCTGCTTAATAGTAAGGATGCAAAATATTGCCTCCACTACCCCAGCTGCACCCCATAAATGACCTATCATTGATTTGTTAGCGCTTACCGGTATCCTATTACTCCGCCCCTGAAAAACACTCTTTATCGCCCGTGTTTCAGACAGGTCATTCAGTGGCGTTGATGTGCCATGGGCATTAATATAATCAATTTCATCAATAGAAATGCCGGCATCATTAAGCGCCATTCTCATACAATTAGCTGCGCCCTTCCCCTCAGGGTCAGGGGCTGTTATATGATAAGCATCACTATTAAAGCCATAGCCCAATACCTCAGCGTAAATCCTAGCCCCCCTATTTAGGGCAAACTCCAGCTCTTCCAAAATGACAACGCCACTACCCTCACTGGTGACAAAGCCATCACGGTCTTTATCAAAGGGACGACTAGCCTTCTCTGGCTCCTCATTTCTGGTGGACGTGACCCTTATAGCATCTAGGCCGGCAAATATAATAGGGCTAATAGCCGCCTCAGCACCGCCAGCAATCATGACATCAGCCTCACCCCCCTGGATAACCCTAAAGGCATTACCTATGGCATGCGTCCCAGAGGCACAGGCGGTTACCGAGCACATATTTGGACCCTCAGCACCAAACTGGATGGCAACCTGTCCCGATGCCATATTGGCAATGAAACAGGGGATGAAAAATGGAGAAATCTGGTGACGAGCCCCCTGAAGCAGTAACTGGTAATTTTTATCCAAGCTTTCTATTCCACCTATGGCTGTCCCCACTGCCACCCCCACCCGGTCAGCATTACTGGAATTAACGATGAGCTTTGAATCCTCCACCGCCATCTGGGTTGAAGCTAGAGCAAATTGGATAAAACGGTCTGCCCTCCGTATCAGCTTCCTGCCCATAAAGTCCAGCGGGTTAAACTCCTTCACCTCGCCAGCAATCCTGGTCCGAAAACCAGTAGCATCAAACCTGGTAACCATGCCAATACCAGATTTCCCCTGACATAAAGATTGCCAGCTTTTCTCCACCCCTATTCCCAAGGGAGTTATTGCCCCCAAGCCGGTTACCACGACTCTTCTTTTCATGGGTAATTATCCAATCAACAAGCTTGGCTAGGTTTACTTAATGCTTGAGGCCTTCTTTAACCAATCC
>DAOWKM010000018.1 GCA_030643695.1 Dehalococcoidia bacterium
AAAGGTATATAAAGAGGGGCTGGAAGAAAGTTTTGTTATGAAAGATATGTACCGGGCAAGAAATTACAAGCAGGTTTTTGCCAAAGCGGGGAGAGCCGGGGTATATATAGGAGCACCGCTATCCTTTATACAACAGTGGATTCCGTTTAGATTAGGAGCTGAACCAGACCATAAGGGCACAAAAAGGTCTAAATTGAGGCGACAATATACTGGCGGGATTGACAGGCTGGCTGATGTTAGTCTTTCCGGGGCCAGTCATCGGGAGGACCAGCCTTCCCATATTGTTATCTTAGACCCTGAGGAATGTATTGCTTGTCGGGAAGAATATGAATGCCACCCTTGTGAATCATTTTGCCCTGGAGAGGTATATAGATTTGAGGAAGGCAAGATGATTTTAAGTCCATCAAACTGTTTGCATTGTCAGACATGCCGGGTAAAGTGCCCCCAGCAAAATATAAAGTGGGAGGTTCCAGAAGGAGGAGACGGTCCAAAATATAAAGTGATGTAGTTATTTACTGGCATCCGGTAGCCAATGTTCCTCATACAGTTGTTATGCCTCAGGGAAGTGTTATCAAATGGCAGTAAGCTCTTCTGAAGAAATTATTCCTCTTTGTTGGACAGGATTAGGGCTAACGGCGCAGAGCGCGCTTTTGTGGGATAAGGTGAAAATCTGCCTGAGCAGAAGGCTGAATCATCGGAGCAGAATCGAAGCTACTCAATCTACCCTCCCGCGCCAGTAAACCATCTCCATTCTAAGCCCCTTGTCGTCCTTTTCATTTTCAGACGTTTCCGGAAAGGTATATGGCTTATCCTGGCAGCATTTCCACGCAGTAATTGCAGCAGCCATAGCGTCTAAAACATCATCCTTGGCAAGCCGACTTCGCAGATAGCACTGCAAAGCGTTGGCATACTCCGTCTCCACGTTTTTGCTGAACCTCTTAAGTATTCCAAGGCGTTCATCCAGACCAGCACCGTTCTTCTCTTTTTTCGAATGGAAGAGGGGATGTCCTCCGTTCAGTCCGCAAAAGCAGACCTCTGGATGGGTTTCCCTTACCCGTGATTGCAAGGTGGGGTCTTGGCTCAAGAGGCGGTCTACCTCTTTGATTTTCTTGACAATTCCCCAGCTCTGGACACCTATCCCTTTGCCTGTGATTTGCCCATTGATTGTGCTCGCTTGCTCACGGCTCTCAGCATAGACTGCTTGCCGAACTGGCGCGCGGAACACACTACAGGACCTTGGCTTGCCCAAGAATTTCCGTGCTTCGGGGTCACACTTGCGCTCATCTGAACCAGAGGACTTCAGCCCGATGGGAATGTCAATGAGAGTAAGGAGGACGGACTTAGATTTCACCTCTGCCAGGACTTCCTTAAAAGATGTCTTAATCCAGAATGAAGCAAGTCCCCCATCTTCCCTGACAGCAGCGATAGCCCACCTCCCTTTGCATACATCGACGCCGAAAAACAGATTCATGTCCAACTCCTTCCGTTTGAAGCTTCGTACTCCCTTACCTTAACTGTGGCTGTGATTTCAGTTTCGAGCCATCCCCTCATCCCCGCGCAGGACTCGAACTTCATTTGCTCTCTATTCTATCATAATGCGCCAAGAAGTAAATCAATATCAAGTAAGGCGTATAGCTTTTGTTGGACAGGGTTAGAGCTAAAGGCTATAATCTCAACGTAGCGATGAGTTCTCAACCAAAACTCCATATTCTTTTCACCAGTAAGGAGATAGAAGCCAGGGTTAAGGAGCTGGCGGCTGAAATCAAGAAGGACTATCACGACAAATATCCCCTGTTGATAGGTATTCTTAAGGGCTCCTTTTTGTTTATGGCTGACCTGATTCGGCTTCTTGACTTTCCGCTGGAAGTGGAGTTTATCCGGCTATCCAGCTATGGCCGGGATAAGCAGAGTTCAGAGGTGGTTAAAATGGTGAGGGGGCTTCGTTCTCCAATTAAAGGTAGGGATGTATTAGTCATTGAGGATATTGTGGATACCGGCCTCACTACTAATTTCCTCTTGGATTATCTGCGAAAGAAGAAGCCTGCCTCATTAAAGCTCTGTGCTCTGACCGATAAGCCTTCCCGGCGACAGATTCCAGTTACCATTGACTATCTGGGTTTTACTATTCCCAACAAATTCATCGTGGGCTATGGTCTGGATTGGGATGAGAAGTATCGCAATCTCCCTGATATATATATTTTGGAGGGTGAGGATTAGTGTTGTCTAAACTGGCTCGCTTAATTGCGGTAGCTAAGGGAGACCTTCCTGCTGACCTGGTTCTGGCTAATGCCAGGGTAGTAAATGTGTTTACCGGTGAGGTTGAGCCGGGCAATGTAGCTATCTGTGGGGATAGGATTGCCGGGGTGGGGGATTATCATCAAGCGAAAGAGATACTGGACTTAGGGGGGCAATATCTGGCTCCGGGTCTCATCAACGGGCATATTCATATAGAAAGCTCTATGCTCAGTGTTGGTCAATATGCTCGAGCAGTGGTGCCACGAGGCACCTTGGCTGTGGTTACCGACCTTCATGAAATAGCTAATGTTTGTGGCTTGGCGGGGATAAGGTACATCCTGAACTGTGCTCGCCGTTTACCTATTGAACTTTTTCTAATGGCTCCGTCCTGCGTGCCAGCTACTCCCTTAGAGACCTCGGGGGCTAGTATTACACCTCAGGACATTCGGCAGGTGCTTAGGTGGCGGGGTGTTATTGGGTTGGGAGAGGTAATGAATTTCCCCGGTGTGCTTAGTGCCAATGCTGATGTTCTAACTAAAATTAATCTGGCTCAGGGTAAGGTTGTTGATGGTCATGCTCCGGGCGTTACTGGGAAGAGGCTTAGTGCCTATATTGCCGCTGGTATTTATTCTGACCACGAGTCGGTGTCTCTGGAGGAGGCTAGGGAGAAATTAAGGCAGGGTATGTTTGTCATGATTAGAGAGGGCTCATCGGAGAAAAATCTGGATGCCTTACTGCCCTTGGTTACCGATAACACCTATAAACGGTGCATGTTTGTCGTTGACGACCGAAGTTGTGTTGACCTATTTAGGGATGGTAGTATTGATGCTGTGGTGCGGAGGGCAATTGGTAGAGGCCTTGACCCGGTGCGGGCTATTCAATTGGCTACTATCAATACCGCTGAGTACTTCAGGCTGGCTCGGCTGGGGGCAATAGCCCCCGGTTACTTAGCAAATTTAATTGTGCTTGGTGAATTATCTAAGCTGCCAATAGATATGGTTTTCTACCACGGTCATCTGGTAGCCAGGGAAGGGGAACCATTGTTCCCTCTACAAGAGCCTAGTGGCGAGGGACTAACCAATACCGTAAATATCAAGCCATTTAATATAGGGGCGCTGACGCTTCTAGCTTCAAAGGAAACTGTGCCGATTATTGAGATTGTCCCTGACCAGATAATTACCAGGAAGAGAATGGAGAAGGTTAAGGTTGTTGATGGGGTTATTATGCCTGATATCGGGAGGGACATTCTGAAGCTGGTGGTGGTGGAGAGGCATAGGGCTACCGGTAATATTGGTCTGGGGCTGGTTAAGGGATTTGGCTTGGGGAGGGGAGCCCTGGCTTCATCTGTTGCCCACGATTCTCATAATATTATCGCTGTTGGGACTAATGATGAAGACATATTCACCGCTATTAAGGAGATTGAAAGACTAAACGGTGGTCTGGTAGTGGCGGCCAATGGCAAAATATTAGCCAGCTTACCCCTACCTATTGCTGGGCTGTTGTCTGATGAGCCATTGGAGGTGGTGGTAGGCAGGCTGGAGGGGCTAGAGCAACTTGCCAGGAATTTAGGAACAACGCTGAAATCGCCATTTGCTACCCTTTCCTTTCTGGCGTTGCCGGTAATCCCTGAACTCAGGCTGACTGACCTGGGGCTAGTGGATGTTAACCAGTTTAGGTTAATAAGGTGATTGTTCTTCAGCTTTTAATTTAGTATAAGGAGGTGATGCGTCGCTGGAGCATACTAGATGAGCCGAAAAGGTGACGGATAATAATCATTATTTTGAATTTAACGCAAGCTATGGCTAATCTTCAAGGTTAGAATTTAAAAGGAGGTAATCTTAATGAAATTAGAGGATATTAAACAGGTGACGGTGATAGGTGCTGGCAATATGGGGACTCAGATAGCTCAGCTTGCTGCTCAGGTTGGGGGGTATCAGGTGATAATGATGCGCCGGCATGAGGAACTACTAGCTAAGGAGCTACAGAGACAACGAGGTAGTTTGCAAAAGTTTTTTGTAGATAAAGGGAAGATGACCGCTGATGAGATGGAGGCGGTACTCAGCAGAATCAAAGGTACCACCAACCTTCCCGAGGCGGTTAGTAACGCCGATTTTGTAATTGAATCGGTTTTAGACAACCTGGAGTTAAAGAAAAGTATATTTAAGCAACTTGATGAAGCTGCTCCACCCCAGGCAATTCTAGCCACCAATACATCATATTTAAGTGTAACTGAAATGGCTAGTGTTATCGGCAGACCAGATAAGGTAGCCGGTATGCACTTCTTCAATCCACCAGCAGTTATGAAGTTAGTGGAGGTGGTGAGAGCGCCATTAACCTCTGAGGAGACGGCGAACATAGTCTACGAGATGGCTAAGAAGCTAGGTAAGGAGCCGGTATTTTGTCGGGACACTTATGGATTTTTAGCTAACCGGGCGGCTCTTTATGCGACAGACGAAGCCGTTGAATTGGTGTGGGCGCATATTGCTCCACCAGAGGATATAGATAAGGCAGTAAGACTGGGATATAACCGTCCTATGGGACCCTTGGAAACCTTTGACCTGACCGGAGGGTGGGGCAGAATGGTTGATGGAGAGCAGGATAGGATAAGGGAAATGGGATTTGAAAAAGGTCATGCCCATCCTTTGGTAAGGATGATGGTCAGAGCCGGCTATACCGGTGGACCGGGGAAGAAGGGGATATATGACTTCTGGAGAGATGTTTTATCCAAGTGGTAAGGGGACTTATAGTTTACTAATAAAAGCTGGATGCGCCTGACTCAATGGTGGTTATCTTCATCCATCGCTATTTCTTCCCCTGTTGACTTTAGATAAGTAGAGGGCAAGGTAAACCAGAAAGGGGTAATATGCGTTTCCCTAGAGAGGGCCCTATTTTTGAGAATCGGTATGATGCTGGGAGACAGCTAGCCGAGAAACTGGATGAGTATAAGGGGCAGCCGGTGGTGGTGCTTGCCATTCCTAACGGTGGTTTGCCGGTGGCACTGGAGGTGGCTATTGCCCTTGAGGCTGACCTTGATGTGGTTATTTCTCGGAAAATTCCCATACCGCTTATGCCTGAAGGGGGTTTCGGGGCTATTGCTGACGATGGAGCTGTAATTCTTAACCAAGAGGTAGTCAGGGAAGTTGGCTTGACACAACAACAGATAAATTATCAGGTTAGTCAGGTGAGGATTGATATCCGCCAGCGAAGCCTCCTATATCGGGGAAACAGACCACTTTCTATAGTAAGTGGCAGGATAGTGATAATTATAGATGACGGGCTGGCTTCAGGATATACTATGATGGCGGCAGTGGAATCAGTGCGCCGTCGTCGACCAAAGCAGATAGTTGTCGCCGTACCAGCAGCATCAGCAACGGCAGTAAAGCGGTTAGAAAAGGTTGCTGATAGGGTAGTAACCTGTGCTACCGGGTTCATGCCCAAGTTCTATGTATCCGATTTTTATCACTACTGGCATGTCCTTAGTGATGACGAAGGGCTTAAATGTCTTAAAGAGTGGCGGATGCGGCGCTTTATGCCCAACATTGAGCTACCACGGAATAGTGGCTAACTTTATATTTGTTTAGTCCTCTGCTCTTGTATCAGTCTTTCGCCATACTCAAGCAGAACTTTGGCTCGCTCAGGGGATACCTTCTTTGATTCCAGGTAGGCTTTTAGGGCGTCAATAGGGGTTATCTCTTCGGCTGTCTGCTTCCCCAACCTGAGTCTTATTTCTCGCTTAATATCCTTGGCAATGGTAAAGTAGTGGGCTTCTTTTAGGGCGTTTCTGATGTCGTTGTCTCTGAGTTGACCTTCACACTGGGCGGGCAGGCTAATGCTCAGCCGCACTATGGCATCTCTAACCCTGTCCTCTTGCTCAGCGATAACTCTGACCACGGTTGATGTTGGGTCGGTGTCCTCAGACTCAATGCCAGCGTTGATAGTGAGAAAAGGGCGTCCTGTCACCGGGTGGAAGTCAACGGAGACCTGCCTTTTACCTGTTTCCTTATCCGGTTCAATCTCTACCAGATAGAACCCCTTGCTATCTTCTTCCTCGCTGAAATCTATACGCTCCAGGCTGCCGGAGTAAACTACCGGGGGGTTGGTGGACAGAACCTGGTGCTTATGAATATGGCCTAAGGCTATGTAGTCAAAGGCAGGATTAGCCACATTACTTAGTAACAATACATGCTCTTGCCCGATAGTCATTAACCTCTCCGAGCTTAACTGTGCCCCGGCTACCCAGACGTGGGCAGCCAATATGGAGGGCAGTCTGGGGTCAAGTTCAGCAGCTTTGACAGCGATAATATCAGTTAGAATTTGCTGTAATCGTTGATTAATCTGTTCAAAGCTAAGATTTTTAGTTTCCTCTTTGCTTAGTAGGGCACTGCGTCTTAGCCAGGGCAGGGAGGCTATTTGAATAATG
>DAOWKM010000044.1 GCA_030643695.1 Dehalococcoidia bacterium
AGAGCGCTGGTCATCAGAAGGTAGGAGTAATGGAACATATCGGCGAGATTTTAAGAAGACAGACCCAGATAAATACATCAAGGGCAAATATGGACGCATGGTCAAACGCTGAAGAACCAGAAGAGCCTTCGCCCAGCTCAAGTTGTCCTATCTGTAAAGGAGCCGGCTTTGTTCATCCCCTTCTACTCTCAGGGAAGCCAGATTTCAGTCGGGTTATCCCCTGCCGCTGTAGCCAAGAGAAATCGACTAAAGAGCGCCAAGCTCATCTACAGCGATATAGTAACCTGGGCTCGCTAACTCGCTTCACCTTTGATACCCTACTCCCTAAAGGCAGAGGCAAGAATCCCATTGACCAAGAGCAGTTTAACCAGGTTTATGAAGCAGCCAAGACATTCGCCGCCGAACCCAAGGGGTGGTTAATCCTAGTTGGTCCCAGCGGCTGTGGCAAGACACACCTAGCCGCAGCTATCGCCAACGAACGCCTTAGCCACAGTTATCCTGTTTTCTTTATTACCACCCCTGACCTTCTAGACCACCTGCGTTCCGTATTCAGCCCCGATAGCGAAATGCCCTACGATGAGTTCTTCGACCAAGTGCGTAACGCCCCATTACTAGTTCTAGACGATTTAGGGGTTCAAACCAGCACACCCTGGGCTGAGGAAAAATTGGACCAATTGCTAAATCATCGCTTTAATAGTGAACTACCCACCGTGATTACGACTAATACCCTCATTGAGCAGCTGGATGAAAGAATCCGCACCCGCCTAAGTGACCCTGAACTATGTCACATATACGTGGTTGAGGAAAGGCAACCTGTCCCACTATCTCACACTGGCGGTCTTGAGCTAGAGCTGCTGAGAAACATGACCTTTGACAACTTTGACTGGAGACGGGTTAATTTGCTACCGGAACAACGCCAGAACCTGGAGGACATATTCCACTCGGCGGTTGATTTTGCCAAGTCTCCTGAAGGCTGGCTGGTGTTGATGGGAGTTAACGGCTGTGGTAAAACCCACCTAGCGGCAGCTATCGCCAACGAGCGCCTTAAAGCCGGTAAGCCTACCTTGTTCGTGGTGGTGCCTGATTTCCTTGACCATCTACGCTCTACCTTCAGCCCCGAGAGCAAGGTATCCTATGACCAGCTCTTTGAAAGCGTAAAGAAGGCTCCACTGCTCATCCTAGATGATTTCGGTGAGCAATCAACCACCCCCTGGGCACAGGAAAAGCTTTATCAGGTCATCAACTATCGCTATAATGCCCGGCTGGCGACGGTATTCACCACCTGCTATTCATTGGATGAGATTGAGCCTCGTATCAGTTCCCGATTGCAAGACCCTCGTCTCAGCCTACTACGCAACATTATCGCTCCCGACTACCGGGGTGATTTACAATCTATCCGGAGCGCTAAAAGGACATATCGCCACGATATGAAGAGGCGCTGAAGATTAGGAAGCAACTTGCACAGTCAACAGGTTTTTTAGTAAAATGAATAAGTTTTCATATAGAAAGAAGCTTGAGAGATGATAAACCTTCCTGTCCTAGTGCTCAATCAGAGCTATGAACCGCTTAATATATGTCGAGCCCGACGAGCAGTAGTGTTACTTTACCAGCGTAAGGCTGAGATGTTAGAGAATGGCTCCGGATTTATTCACTCAGCCAACTATGCCTTCCCCCTGCCCTCAGTAATTCGGCTAGCTTATATGATTAAGCGCCCTTGGAGCGAGAGAAAACTAACCCGTCTTGAGATTTTCAACCGTGACCACTACACCTGCCAATATTGTGGTAAGGAGACTCGCCAGCTTACCTTAGACCATGTCATTCCCCGATACCGAGGCGGTGAACATACCTGGGAAAATGTGGTCAGTGCCTGTATATCTTGCAATCGGCGTAAGGCAGGAAGAACCCCTCACGAGGCTGGAATGAGATTAATTCGTCGTCCCTCCCCTCCACACGGTAACATCTCTTTTTACATCCCCCATCACTACCTACAAACTCAGAGTATATGGCAGAAATATCTCCCCCAATGAATAAACCAGCTTAATTCTTCTCCCCCGGTTTGTCTAGATGCTTATCCTCAATGGTAACCTTAGTGAGAGGCAACTCCACAGTCGTCCCACTCTCCAGCCTGACTAACACCGTTTCCTTCAGTGGGTTACCCTGCACCACACTAGCTATCCCCATAGGTGTAGATACTCGCTGTCCCTCCTTGGGCAACTTCTCCTTCATAATACGATATTGCTCATTCTCATAGCCCAAGCAGCACAGCAAGCGGCCACAAACACCTGAAATCTTCATCGGGTTAAGGGGCAAATCCTGCTCCTTTGCCATTCTAATAGAAACCGGGGCGAACTCGCTTAAGAAGCTCATGCAACATAGTGGACGCCCACACCTACCAAAGCCACCAATCAGCTTGGCTTCATCCCTGGGTCTTATCTGTCGCAGCTCCACTCGTACTTTGAAACGGTTAGCTAACTCACGAACCAGTCTACGGAAATCAACCCTCTCAACGGCACTAAAGAAAAAAGTAAGCCGACTACCATCAAGGTTATATTCAGCCGATAGCAGCTTCATTGGCAGATTTAGTTCAGCAATCAGCCTGCCACACTCAGCCAGAGCCTCCTCTACCTTGCTATCAAGTTCCTGGACACGGCTAACATCCTCAGGTTCTGCTTTGCGCACTACCGGTTTTAACGGTCCAGCTATCTCACTAGCCAATACCTGCTTAGGGGAAATAACCACACGCCCCAGCTCCAGACCGCGAGTTGTCTCCACCACCACATAGTCATTTACCTCAAGGTCAATACCCGCCGGGTCGAAATAGTATACTCTACCCGCTTTCTTGAAACGGATGCCAACAATCTCAGCCATACTTTCTCCTCGGTATGTCAAGCATTAATACTTCCAATACTAACTGCGGGTTAGCATTTTGCCTGAGCTGCTCCTTAGCCGCCTGGATACTATTAACAACAGCCTTTATCTGAGCCAGGCTATAACCCCTGACCATCTCAATAAGTGTGGCTAACCGGTCAATACTAGTAACAGTATCATTGCAATCTACCTTAACCAACATAAGGTCATGCCACCAATCAAGCCATAAATCCAATCTCTCCTGAACCATTCTCCTATTTTGGCTAAACTGAGCGGCTAGCTGGATAGCATAAGCAAAACGCTCCTCATAGTCAGCATTAATTATGTCAAGTAACATATCCACCTGCTCAGTCCGTTGCCGAAGCAAATCATCATCAACGGCAGCCAATAGTGCCCAACCCAGGCAGCCATGGGAAAGCCTAGCCAGAAGCTTAGCCCTTTGTGGCTCAATACCCCAGCGACTACTAAGGGCAGCCTCTACCTCAACAGCCGCCAAGGGGGGTAGCTCCAGCCGCTGGCAACGAGAAATCACTGTAGCTGGCAGGAGCCTCTCATCTGTGGTCAGCAATATAAAGATTACCCTACCTACTGGCTCCTCTAAGGTCTTGAGCAGGCAGTTAGCTGCCTCATTTGACAACAGCTCAGCATCATCAATAATAAATACCTTATACCTACCCTCAAAGGGTGGCAAGCTAGCTGAGTGTTGCATCTGTCTAATCTGGTCAATACTAATTTCCGCCTGAGACTTAGTCTCGGCTGAACTCCTATTCTGAGTCAAGCTAATAATCTGGACATCGGCATGCTTGGCCGAAACTATTTTCTGACAAGAACCACACTCACCGCAGGGGGGTTCATCCCCCTCGCAATTCAATGCCTGGGCTAGATTTAACGCCAAAGTCATCTTCCCCACATGGGGGGGACCAACCAGAAGATAGGCATGAGCCACGGTTTCCCTCTCCAAGCCGTGCTGGAGCAAGGATACTGCTCTGGTTTGCCCGACCACCTGCCACATACTAACGCTCTCTCTGTATAATTTTTAATACTAAATCCTTGACTTCCTTTCGTCCTAACAATTGCACTGGCCCTAGGCCCTTCTTGCGTAATTCCTCAATAACCTCACGACAAATATATATTGGTCGCTCCTTTGTAGCTTCAAACTCCTTCCCCGAGACCTCGCATCTCACCTTCATCTTCCTGCTCCTTTCTCCACTGTTTAAGTAAACTTTCCCTTGCTTCTGCCTAAATGAGGCTGTTTATCAAGGGAAGCTTGAAGGGGCTTCGCCCCTTCAAAACCTATCCCTCCCCCTCATGATAGGAATATATATCCATACCATGGAGAGGGGGATAAAGGGGGTGAGGTAGATAAACAATCTCTAAACTAAATCACACCTGGTCAGGTCTTCAAGAGTCTCCCGGCGCCGAATAAGACGAGCCTTACCCTCCTTAACCAGAACAATTGCTGGTCTTGGTGCCGCATTATAGTTACTTGCCATAGGCAGACAATAAGCACCACAGTCGGGTATGGCTATTATGTCACCGGCTGAGACCGAAGGCAGCTCAATATCCCTGACCAATATATCACCTGACTCGCAGAACTTACCAGCAATGGTAACCTTCCCTGCTTCCTTTCCCGACATCTTATTGGCTACCACTGCCTCATATTTAGAACCATAAAGGGCAGGACGGATATTATCCGCCATACCACCATCTACCGAAATATAGCGCCTGACACCTGGTATGTCTTTAATGGCACCCACCTTATACAGGGCTACCCCCGCCTGCCCAACTACCACCCTCCCCGGCTCAACGATAAGCCTCGGCAGTGCCAGCTTTAGCTCACGGCACTTATCAATAACCTTAGACGCTACTGCCCGGGCATAAACAGAAACGGATGGAGCCGGAGAATCCAGGGTATACTGGATAGCAAACCCACCACCAATATTTAGTTCCCTGAGCTCAAAATTATACTTCTGCTTCATCTCAGCGGCAAAGTTGAGCACAAGCTCGATAGCCTTCTCGTATGGCTGAGCCTCAAAGATAAGAGAGCCTAAGTGAAAGTGTAAACCAACCAGATTCAGATTGGGTATTGACATAGCTTGAGCTACCGCCTCACCCCCGCTAGCTAAGGAAAAACCAAATTTACTATCAACGGCGCCGGTAGCAATATACTTATGAGTATGAGGGTCTACACCAGGGGATAGGCGCAGCAATATTTCAGGTATATAGCCTGGCTCACTAGCCATTTCAGCCAGCATTTCAAGCTCGTGAAGGTTATCCACTACTATGCGACCAACATGCCACTCCAGAGCCAGTCTGATTTCCTCAGCTGATTTATTATTGCCGTGAAAATAGACCCGAGCCAAGGGAAAACCAACCGATTGGGCAATACTAAGTTCCCCGGCAGAGACAACATCCAGCCCCAGCCCCTCCTCGTTAAAGATAAGAACCAGAGCCTTATTTATAACGGCTTTACCGGCATAAATAACTGTGGTATTGGCATAGCACCGGCTAAATTCGCTCTTGAACTCAGCACACTTACTGCGCAAGCTAAATTCGTCAAAGAGATAAAGAGGCGTGCCAAACTCAGCAGCCAGCTCTAAAGTATCACAGCCACCAATTATGAGGTGACCTCGGCCATTTACCTCAGTGGTTAACGGGAATAGAGAAAGCTTAGATGCCATCTCCCCAATGTTACCAATGTGCTACAACGAAGTCAATTTATGGTAAAATCTAAAACAATCTAACCTAAATACTATTAGAAGCCAAGAGCATAATCGGAGTGTGATGAAAGCAGTTATCCTAGTAGGTGGAGAGGCAACCAGGCTGCGCCCGCTCACCGGCAATATACCCAAAGCTATGGTTCCTGTGCTTAATACCCCACTCTTAGAGCATATCATCAGCTACCTCAGCGAGCAGCAGATAAAGGATATAACCCTGGCTCAAAGTCATCCCACCCAACCTATTGAAAGCTATTTCGGCAACGGTAGCCAGTTTGGGGTCAAGCTCAATTACAC
>DAOWKM010000100.1 GCA_030643695.1 Dehalococcoidia bacterium
ATTTTTGCCGTTTCTTCAATCAGGTTTTCTACAGCCCTTGCTATATCTTCTTCACTCTCTCTAAGCCGCTGAGCTTCATCATTACCAAGCAACCCTTCAATATGCATAGCACTAATACATCGTGTAGTAACGTCTAGCGCCTCGTCGAGTTCGGTGTTAATGTCTTCTATAAAAGAAGACAGATTAGCAAAATATGACACAGCTATTTCGGCTATATATTTACTTTTCGTTCTATGAAATTTGTAGTTTAGTTTAGTTCTCCATAACTCATGGGCTTCCCTTGTCTGACGATCAATCGCTGATTTAGCAGCATCTAACGCCCACTCAATAATTTCATTCAATAGACGCTCTTTTCTGTAACGTTCTTCTCTTTCCGTATATTGTTTTCTGAGGCGCCTACTCTCTTCAAAACTAAAAACAGCAACACCAGCTAATACTATGGTAGCCCAAACAGTGAATACATCTGCTAGGTCAGGTATATTAGCATGAAGAAAGATAAAGATGGCGAACACAAATAGAACTGCACCCAAAACACGTCTACTTCTAAAAAGATTCTTCTCTTTGGGCTTCTCAGAAAATAAGAAGCCAGCAACTATCAGAATTATGAGGGCTATTAAACTTTTAAGTACCTGGGGATTATTTACTATATTCACGTGGAGCCAGTTCGCTATTTCAGCGCTCATACCATCATTATACCACAATTATATCTTGAGAGTGTTATGTTAAGTTATAACCTCATCCCTTTGCCTGAATACCCTCGGCAAAATCTAACCGGGCGGGAAAGGGGTGTTTAAGAGGGGCTTCGCCCCTCTTTTTAATATCTTCCCCCTCCCTTATCAAGGGAGGGGGATAAAGGGGGAGGGTTACCTAAATAAAAACTTAAAGAAAGGCAAAAATAAGGGGCTAATTTTCTCTTACTGCTTCAACAGGTATAAAACCATTCACAAAAATTTTTAGGCGTCTAAATTTTGATTACAGAGCGTCATTCTAATCGGTCTGCTGTTAAACAGGTTGTCTAGCCTGGCTCAGCACTTGGTTGATTAGTTTCAGGAGTTTAGCGAATCCCCATCTCTTTGCCGCCGAAATAAGCACCGTGTTTTCCCCAATTGTGTTACACTGGTTAGAAAGATGACTTATGGCTAATTCCTCATCCCAGGGCTTGTCATGGTCTAGCAATAAATCAATTTTGTTTAAGGCGGTAATCCTGGGCTTATCCCTAAGGTTGAGGTCAGTAAGGATATCCTCCACTGTTTGGTATTGCTCTGGAGCGTTATGACAAGCTAAATCAACTATATGAACCAGTATACTGGCTTCAGCTAATTCCTCAAGGGTTGCCCTAAAGGCGACTATAATGGTAGTGGGTAGTTTCCTGATAAAGCCTACAGTGTCGGTAACCAGGACTACACTCTTATCAGGAAGGTTCAGTCGCCTAGTCGTTGGGTCCAAAGTAGCAAAGAGTTTGTCTTCAACAAACACATCAGCGTGGCTGAGGGCATTGAGTAGAGTGCTCTTACCAGCATTAGTGTAGCCGACTAAGGCAACTATAGGGATACCGCTCTTTTTGCGCTGCTGGCGATATAGCTCACGGTGTTTCCTCATCTCTTTTATCTGAGCCTTTAGACGATATATTTTCTGGCGAATAAGGCGTCTATCAGTTTCAAGTTGTGATTCACCGGGACCTCTGGTGCCGATGCCACCGCCAAGCCTTTCCAGGTGGCTCCATTGTCCGGCAAGACGAGGAAGAAGGTATTGATGCTGAGCCAGTTCTACCTGTAACTGGCCTTCATGGGTTCGGGCTCGCTTGGCGAAAATATCTAGAATCAAGGCAACACGGTCAATTACCTTTACCTGAAGAACCTCTTCTAGGTTTTGTTGCTGTAGTGGTGAGAGCTCATCATCAAAAATTACTACATTGTAGTTTGTGCTATCCTTTAGGGACAATAACTCATCTAGTTTGCCTTTGCCCAGATAGTGTGTTTTTGAAGGTGTGGGCAACCGCTGGATGAGTTTCCCCACCACATCAGCTCCAGCCGTGCCAGCTAATTGAGCCAGCTCCTCTATAGAGACCTCTGCTGGCCAGCTATCACTACCTGCCTTGGTGGCTACAGCAACCAAGAATACCCGCTCTGGGGATATTGGGGTAATAACTGTACTTCTAATAGTATCCCTCTGTTTCTCAGGAAATATTATGTCAAGTTACTTACTGGTAAAGGGCCGCCTTCTAGTATCATGCCACCCGGCTAATTTTGATAGACCCTTCACCAGCCCGGCATCAGGGATAGTTAAGGATAACCGTACATAACCCTCACCGTTCTTGCCATAACCTACCCCCGGGGTAACGGCTACCCCGACCTTCTCCAGTAAATCGGTAGTAAAGTCCACCGAGGTATAGCCTTGGGGAACTTTAGCCCAGATATACAGACCTGCCTTCGGTGGTTTAGCGTCAAGCCCGATGCTATTTAATATATCAATAATCAAATCACGACGTCTCTGGTAAATAGCATTGTGCTTTTGGATGCAATCCTGGGGTCCGGTCAAAGCCTCAATAGCCGCATATTGAATAGCCTGTGGAATCCCTGAATCCAAATTTGACTTAACCCTCCTCAGGGCATCTATCATCTCAGCATTACCTACCACCATTCCTATCCGCCACCCAGTCATATTATAACTCTTAGATAGGGAATGAAACTCCACGCCAATTTCCTTAGCCCCGTCTGCCTGCATAAAGCTAACTGGCTGATAACCATCGTAGGCAACCTCTGAATATGGCGCATCATGACAGATAGCCAGGTCATGAGCTTGAGCAAATCTAACTGCCTTATTAAAAAAGTCAAGGTCAGCCACCGCCCCAGTGGGATTGTTAGGATAGTTTAGCCATAAAAGCTTAGATTGTTTAAGGACATCAGCCGGTATGGCATCCAAATCAGGCAGAAACTTATTCTCTTCAGTAAGCGGCATGTAGTAAGGCTCTCCGCCAACTAACATAGTGCTTACCGAAAAAACAGGATAGGCTGGGTCAGGCACCAGAGCAATATCCCCAAGGTCAATAAAGCATAAAGCAATATGGGCAATACCCTCCTTGGCACCAATAAGGGGCAATACCTCTGAATCAGCATCAAGCGAAACGCCAAAGCGCTTCTTATACCACTCAGCTATAGCCTGGCGTAATTCAGGTAAACCCTCTGTCTCCGGGTAGCGATGATTAGCCGGGTCCTGGGCTGCCTGGCACAACCGGTCAATTACATGGGGTGGTGTGGGAATATCAGGGTCACCGATAGCAAAGCTAACTATATCCTCACCCCTAGCCCTTTTCTCAGCAATCTTCTGGCTAATTTCCACAAAAAGATATGGCAGTAGATTCTCCACTCGTTTTGATAACTTCATTTCATCTATACCTCATCCGGAGATTGTCTATGAACCTCACCCTCTTTGTTCCCCTCTCCTTGAAAGGAGAGGGGGAGGTTTAGGTTTTGAAGGGGCTTTGACCCTTCAATCTTCCCTTGATGAATGACCTTTATCCGGCCATTCTCCGGTAAATACTATTTCGGCAGGACCACTAAGAAATACCTCCCCTATCCCATCCCACTCTACGTTTAGCATACCACCTGGTAATTTTATGTCAACTATGTTATCAATATAACCATGCTGCCGGGCGGCAACAGCCACAGCACAGGCGCCGCTGCCACAAGCCAGTGTCTCCCCTACCCCCCGCTCCCACACCCGGACTTCTATTTGATGTGAATTTATTACATTGGCTACCTCAAAATTTACTCTGCTTGGAAAGAGCCTATGTTGTTCCACTTTCGGTCCAAGCTGAGACAATGGAAAATCAGATACCGGGTGTTGCCAGAAGTAAACGGCATGAGGGTTCCCCATAGAGATAAGGCTTAGAGGTAATTCCCTGCCCTCTATGGTAATGGAGCAACTTAGCATTGATTTTATGTTAACTACATTCTCTTTGCCCTGCCCTATTGCTACTGGAATATCTTTAGCGCCAAACTCTGGTTTGCCCATACCAACCTGAATTTTAGTTAACCTACCCCCGGCTCTATGAAGTTTGACCCTTCGTATACCGGCTACCGTTTCTACTAATATTTTTTGGGCTTCAGTATTTACTAATCCCTTGCCTAGGGATTCTTTATCAACCTCACCCCCTTCAAACTTCCCCGGTAATAAACCTTTATCGGCAATATATTTAGCCAGGCATCTTAATCCATTGCCGCAAGCCTCAGCCTCAGAGCCATCAGGGTTTAGGATACGCATTCGGAAATCAGCCACATCTGAGGGCAACAGCAGTAGCAGACCATCAGCACCAACACCAAAGTGGCGGTTACACATAGCCATAGCTACCGGTGACCAATTACGCTTTATATCATTGGTCTCTACCAGTATAAAATCGTTTCCAGCACCCTGAACCTTGGTGAAATTCATGGTTACCCCTGAGTAAGCGGCTTCATTATACCATTATTTGCCTTTTCTGGTGAAAAATTCTAGAGGAAAGATTGTTTATTCTACCTCACCCACTTAGGTATTTGTTTAGAACCTACCCCCTTCCCTTATTAAGAGGGATTTACCATAGACCAGGCGGTAGCCAAGACCATGGAGGAAAAAGGAGCCGACCCAGAATGGGGGGCAGTGCTCAAATACTACCCGAAAGGTAGCGGCAGCAAAACTATTGCCGAGCTAATCGGGAAGAATAACTCTACTTAGGGCAACTTGCGGTTTGTTCTCGCCCAGGAATTTAGCTACTGTTGTTGTAATTTCTGAATCCACCTTGCTTTGTATATCAAACCACTTTATTCGGTTATCCTTCAAGCGAAACCAGGCATATTGGTGGCGGACAAAACGGTGGGTTTCAAACTTAATTTGTTGTATGGCAGCGGCTAAGGTCAATTCACCGTTTAGAAACATACCGATTTGCTTATAGCCTATGCCTGACATAGCCGGTAGATTAAAATCATAGCCCATACTTAGCAGCCTTTCTACTTCGTCAACTAAGCCTTGCTTGAGCATGGCATCAACCCTTAAGTCAATTCTGCGATATAGCTCTGTCCTGTCTGCCGTTAGACCAATTATGAGCATATTAAATGGTGGTGCCTTCTTATGCTGAAGCTGGGAAAGAGGAGCATTGCCACCTCTGTGCACCTCAAGTGCCCGTATCACCCGACGAACATTACTTGGGTCAATCATCTGGGCAGCGACAGGGTCAACCGTTACCAGTTCCTGATAGAGTTCATCTTTCCCGGTTTTGGCTGCCTTCTCTTCCAAGCTATATCTAAACCCCAGGTCAGGCGGAACTTGAGGTATTCTCCATCCTTCCAGCACTGACCATACATAAAGCCCGCTACCGCCAACTAGTAGCGGTAGTTTGTTGCGTTGATGAATGCCACTGATAGCCTTATAGGCTAACTCCTGATATTGAGCCAGGCTAAAATCCTCATCGGGGTTAACCAGATTAATCAGATGATGGGGAACAAGAGATAGCTCCCGTGGGCTAGGTTTAGCTGTGCCAATATCCATATAGCGGTATACCTGCCGACTATCAGCACTTACTATCTCCCCATTAAAGGTTTGGGCAAGGCGAAGAGCCAGCTTACTCTTACCGGTACCGGTAGGACCAACTATAGCCACCAGAGGATTCATCTTCAGTAACCCTATTCCCTTTATATTTCCTTAGCAACCTACCCCCTTTATCCCCCTCCCTTACAAGGGAGGGGGAATTTATTATGTAAGAGAGGCTTCGCCTCTCTTGGACTCTCCTTCGAGCCCTCCCCATTATTACTACCCGATTAGCCTCTTAATCTCCCCTTCAATCTACCCCAATAGGTGCCCTTTGATTTCTGAGGTTTGCTTTACAATGCTCAAAAACTCGTCGGCTTTCAGAC
>DAOWKM010000083.1 GCA_030643695.1 Dehalococcoidia bacterium
GGCAAAAATTACTATAAATAAAGGAATTTCCATACCAACCTCCTGTTATTTAGAGGTGAAGTATTGTAGCGCCAGCTTAACCCTTTCCTCCACGCTCAACTCTGAAGATGGGGGCAGGCTGGCTACCGCTCGGCTGGCTTCACTAACTGAGTAGCCCAGCGAGGTCAGGGCGGCTAATACCTCGGTGTTTTCCTCAGCTAGCTGAGCGGCTGGGGTTGTTATCCAGCCAGCACCTATTTTCTCTTTAAGCTCAAGAATAAGGTGATTAGCCAGCTTTTTGCCTATCCCCGGAATCTCAGTTAGCAGGTCAGCATTGCCGGTAGCAATAGCCATGGTAAGCTTATCTATATCCATAGCCGAAAGCATTGCCAGGGCTAGCCGGGGACCTAACCCTGATACGCTAATCAGGGTTTGAAACAGCCTCAGCTCATCAGCCGAAGCGAAGCCATAAAGGGTGGCATTGTCCTCCCTGAGGTGAAGATGAGTATATAGTTTAACCTCCTTACCAATGGCACCCAGCCCGCTCATCGTAGAAGTGGGCATATATATCTGGAAGCCTACTCCATTAACATTTATAGTTGCCCAATCACTGCCTAGCGATTCTAATTTCCCGTTGAGACTGGCTATCATTTCTTCTCCTTATTGCTGCTTGGCTAACAGGTTACTCAGGTGCATCTGGCGCAGGTGACAGATGGCTACGGCTAGGGCATCGGCAGCATCATCTGGCTGAGGAACCTGAGATAATCCCAGCTGAAGTTTGACCATCTCCTGAACCTGCTCTTTGGAGCTAGCCCCATAACTAGCCACCTGCTGCTTTACCTGGGTTGGGGCGTATTCAAAGGATGGGATTCCACTATTGGCTGCTGCCAGAATAGCCACTGCCTGGGCTTCACCTATTGCCAATGCTGACTGCACATTTCTCGCCATCATAAACGGTCGCTCTATAGCCACGGCATCGGGCTGATAGCGCCGGATAATTTTCACCAGCTCGTTATATAAATAACTCAGACGCTCCCCAATTGGAGAGCGCACCGAACTTTTTAGGACACCGTAATCAACCGGGGCTATTTCATCATCCCTGCTCTCTATCACTCCGTAGCCCATGATTGCTCTGCCCGGGTCAATACCTAAAATTCTCATTAGACCCTAAACTTACATCTTTCAGGAGAAACTTGAAGAGAATGAAGTTAATTATGGTAATAATCTTAACCCTGTGCCCGATATTTCTCTAAAATAGCATCAGAAAAGTCAACATTGCTGAATACATGTTGCACATCATCTATTTCTTCTAACCTGTCCAGTAGCTTCAGCGTTTGTAGTGCTGCCTTTTCTTCAAGCTCAACTGTAGTCTTGGGTATCATAGACAGCTCGGATGAGGCTATAAGCAGGTTTTTCTGTTCCAGTGCTGTCCTGACCATTTCCAGCTCCTCAGGCTTGGTGTAAATCTCTACATAATCATTCTCTATCTTAACATCCTCAGCGCCGGCCTCTATAGCTTGTAGGGCTAATTCCTCGGCATCTAGACTATTAGTTCCCACCATAATTAATCCTCTGGAGTCAAAAAGCCAGGCAACACAGCCATTCTCCCCCAGGCTACCCCCGCTGCGCGAAAATATACTGCGAACATCCTGCAGGGTTCGGTTACGGTTATCAGTTAGCGCTTGTACCAGGATAGCTGCCCCACTGGGGCCGTAACCCTCAAGGGTCATCTCGGTTAGAGTAGCTCCCTCTAGTGTGCCACTGCCTCGCTTGATAGCCCGCTCTATATTGTCCGAGGGCATGCTGTTATCGTGAGCCCTCTGTATCGCCAGGCGCAGCCGGAAGTTTGCCTCTGGGTTACTGCCACCCTGACGCACGGCGACAATAATCTCTCGGGTGAGCTTGGTGAAAAGCTGACCCCGCCTGGCATCAGCCACCCCCTTCTGATGCTTAATTGACGACCACTTAGAATGCCCTGACATTTCTAATTTCCCTTAGTCCTCTTATACCATTTTATCATCTTATCTATCTAGGGGCAAAGAGATTATACCCTCATTTGGTTTCACCGACTACGAAGGCGATAGCCTGTTCCTTTGAGTGTGACAGGCTGATAGCCAGCTTGTCTAAACCCAGGCGGTTAGCTTGCTCTTGTGCTCTACCATAGAGACGAACTAGAGGCTTGCCGCTGGGGTCAGATAATATTTCAATCTCCTTCCAGCTAATGCCCTTAGTTTGTGTTCCCAGGGCTTTTATTACTGCTTCCTTGCCAGCAAAACGAGCCGCTAGTGATGAAGGTTTTTTGTGGCATAACTTGAGTTCAGAGTCAGTGTATATTCGGTGAAGAAAGCCTTCTCCCCAATGGGTTGTAGCTTGTTCAATGCGAGCTATCTCTATTATATCTACACCGATATAGTGCATTGCTGAACCTCTGCCGAGATTATAGCTTGTTTTACCCGGATGCTCAAACTTAACTTGATTTTATTTTTAGCAGTATATATACTTATCCTAATAATTCGGGTTAAGCCTAAGTTGGGATGTTTTTAGGGAAGAGTAATCTGTTAGGAGAAGGGAGAACATTATGAGTAAATCTAGAGCGATTCATTATCTTCTTTGTGTTGCCTTATTCTTTGTCTTGCTAGGAGGCTTGGTGGGAAGCCCGGCACTTGCCGCTCAGGAAAGTAACAATGGTTCGTCATCGTTATCGCTAAACCAGGAGCAATCCCCTGCTGAGGAGGAACTTGAGATTGTTTGTAAGTATCCTACCTACGAGGGCAAGTCTGGCGACAGCTTTGACTTTGCGGTTGAGTTGAAGTGGACGGGCAGTAAAGCCAGAAGATTTGAGCTCGCCATAACCGATTACCCTGCTGGGTGGAGAACATCAATTTTGGGCGGGTACCCACAGAAGAAAATTTCAGTCATTGAATTGGAACCGACCAGGACAGTCCTTGAGCCAATAGCGGTTAAGCTTGAACCGCCGGAGGGGGAGTTGCCTGAAGCCGGCGAATACATGGTAACTCTGGAAGTGAGCTCAGGTGATATAAAGGAAACTGTTGAACTCAAGGCAGTGGTAGTGGCTAAATATTTGTTTGCTTTCTTTACCGCCACGGGGCGGCTCAGTACTGATGTAACTGCTGGTGAGGAGAATCACTTCTCTTGCTATGTGCAAAACACCGGGTCAGCGGGTGTTACCGGTATTAGCTTTTTGTCAACAAAAAAGCCGGAAGGCTGGGAGATAACCTTTAATCCTGATAGTCTGGACTCTATGGAACCAGGGTATGCCCAGGAGATAGATGTAGTAATAAAGCCACCTCGCAAAACGGTGCCTGGTGACTACGCGGTTACCTTAAAGACTTTGGCCAAAGAGACCTCTACTAGAGATATTGAGCTTAGAGTAACGGTGCTGACCTCTACCATTTGGGGGTGGGTTGGCGTTTTGATTGTGCTGGCGGTTATTGCTGGCTTGGCAGTAATGTTCAGGCGGTTAGGCAGGCGGTAAGTAAGTTGAGCACTCAATCGGTAGTAGAGACGGTAGACCTAACTAAAGCCTACAATGGCACCACCGTTGTCAATAAGTTAAACCTTCATATAGAAGAGGGTGAGATTTTTGGCTTCCTTGGTCCTAATGGTGCTGGGAAGACGACGACAATATTAATGTTGCTCGGGCTCACTGAGCCAACCTCTGGTGTGGCACGTATATACGGGTATAATTCCACCAGGGAGCCCCTCAAGGTCAAGCGCATCTCAGGTTATGTCCCCGAGAAGGTAGGCTTTTACGAGGATTTGACGGCGCACCATAACCTAGCCTATACCGCTAGATTAAACGGTCTCCCTGAAAAGCTGGTTAGGAAGAGGGTGGGCGAGTCATTGGATGTAGTCGGTCTGTCAGAGATGGCTGAGCGGAAGGTGGGACAGTTTTCGGCAGGAATGAAGCAGCGCCTGGCAATTGCTGATATTCTGGTTAAAGCACCTAAGGTTGCTTTTCTGGATGAGCCGACAAGCGGGATAGACCCTAGGGGCATAAACCGAATCCTTGACCTAATAGCTAGAATAGCCAGAGAGCGGAGAATGACTGTTGTTCTATCATCGCATCAGTTATACCAGGTTCAACGAATCTGTAGTCATGTGGGAATACTGGCCAAGGGACAAATGGTAGTTGAAGGTCCTCTAGACAAGCTGGGGAGGGAGGCTTTTGGTGGTGGTCAATTCAGGATTGAGGTTCAACTAACTGAGGTTACCTCAGATGTTATTGATGGTATCAAGCGGATTGATGGTGTAGTTAGTGTGGAGAGGTCTGGGGACTCACTGCTCATTAGCTGTTTACAGGACTTGAGACCGCAGATAGCTAAAGCAATTGTAGAAGCTAATGGCTTGCTAGTCCAGATGAGAATTCAGAGCTATGCCCTGGAGGACATTTATATGAAGTATTCGGGTGATGCCTAGCATGCAAGGACTGATAACGGTATTCTGGAAAGAGCTGGCTGATGATTTTACTAGATGGCGGTTCGTAATACTATTTGCCCTAGTATTTGGTGTGGCGGTATTTGCTATATATATGGATGCTCAATATATAAGGGAAGCAGTAACTGAAACTCGCTTTGTTTTTCTTCAGCTTTATACTGCCTCGGGGCAGGCGTTACCACTATTTATTTTTTTCTTTACCTTTTTTATGCCAATAATAGGCGTAACCCTTGGCTTTGATGCCATAAATGGTGAGAAGAGTAGCGGCACGCTGAGCCGACTCCTGTCTCAGCCAATCTATAGGGATGCTGTTATCAATGGTAAGTTCTTAGCCGGCGTGATTACCATAGCTATTATGCTGGTGAGTGTGGTCTTACTTGTGGCTGGGGTAGGGCTCAGAATGATTGGGATTCCCCCAAGCTCGGAAGAGGCTGTCAGGTTAATAGCTTTCTTGTTTGTCAGTATTATTTATGGAGCGTTTTGGCTGGGTTTAGCTGTATTATTCTCTGTATTCTTCCGGCGAGTGGCAACCTCAGCCTTGGCTTCAATTGCGGTTTGGCTCCTCTTCATTTTTATGTTTGCCTTTCCATTCTTTGCCCAGCTCAGTGGGCAGCTAGGGCTCACCATTATGCGGATATCTCCCATTACACTCTTCTGGGAGGTTGCTACCGTTCTTCTTATCCCTGGGGCGAGGACACTCGGGCAAATGGCCCAGGCTAGTGCGATACCAAGTAGTGCCCTTTCAGCAGGCCAGAGTTTGTTAATTATCTGGCCTCACCTGATAAGCCTTCTAGCCCTAACAACTATATGCTTTGCCATCTCGTATGTTAAATTTATGCGTGAGGAAATAAGGTCTACCTAATTAATTTCCTTGGCTTAAAGCCTCCCCTGCTTGGAAATTTATCACCACTGATGCTGGAGCGAAGTGCCGAAGGCTGATTTATATGGATAAAGAGGTTTAATGTCATTACACTACTATATTGGCACCTCAGGCTGGCATTATGACCACTGGCGGGATAGATTCTATCCCCAAGAGCTGATTAAGGCAGAATGGTTTAAATTTTATGCCCGCCATTTCACTACAGTTGAGCTTAATAATAGTTTTTATCGGCTACCTTCAGAGGCGGCTTTTGCTACTTGGTATAGCTCTTCGCCAGACAATTTTACCTTTGCGGTAAAGGTGAGCCGTTTTATCACCCATATTAAGAGACTTAAAAATAGCCAGGAGGCAGTAGAAAAGTTTATTAGTCGAGCTAAAATTTTAGGGGAGAAATTAGGTCCGCTGTTATATCAGCTTCCACCTAACCTGCATCGGAATGATGAATTACTAGAGTCATTCCTGTCTACTCTACCCAAGGGAATGAAGCACGTATTTGAGTTCCGTCACCAGTCCTGGTTTGATGAGAGGGTTTTTGAAATTTTACATAAGTATAATGTAGGCTTCTGTATCTTTGATATGCCTGACTTTAGTTGCCCTCTGGTGGTGACAGCGGACTTCACCTATATGAGGTTTCATGGCAGCACCGGACTCTATTGGAGCTGTTACTCTGATAAAGAATTGGCTGATTGGGCGAAGAAGCTGGCTAATTTGGCAGCTAACCTGAAGGCGGTCTATATCTATTTCAATAATGATGCTGAAGCATTTGCGGTGAGGAATGCCATAACCCTTCGCAGTTACCTGCAAAATGCGAAATAGAAAGAGAGTCAGGAAGGGCGTAACCTCTCTTCCGTGCTCCTTGCTCTAAAGCAGAATAAGGGTGTTTAAGAGGGGCGTAGTCCCTCTTTATAAAGGTCTTCCCCTTATCAAGGGGAAGAGGATAAAGGGGATAGGGTTGATAGATAATCGGTATAAGCTTTTAGTGGTAGATGTAGATGGCACACTGATAGATAGGAAGGGGAACATCTCGCTTAAAGATAGGGATGCCTTGGTTAAAGTGCGCCATTTAGGCATACCGGTTTCTTTGTCTACAGGGCGAGTGACTAAAGCTTGCCTGGGTATTATTAGTCAGTTAGCCCTGGATGGCTATCATATATTCTTTGATGGTGCTTTGGTAACTAACCCGGCTCAGAGCAAGGAAGTTTATGCTCAGCCAATTAGTCAAGCGGTGGTGAGACAAATGATTGAGTTTGCTCACCAGAATGAGATAGACCTTGAGCTATATTCTGCCGAGCATTATTTTGTCGAGCGGGAGACATGGTCAACTGATGCCCATCGCCAATTCTTTGGCATTGGGCCTACCATAGTAGCTTTTGCCAATCTCTGGCAACGGGAAAGGATTATTAAGGGAGGATTAGTAGTCATCTCTCCTCAAGAAGCGGCTAAGGTTAGGGGCTTCCAACTTCAATTTGATAGTAGCCTCCACTTCTCTTGGGCAAGGTCACCGGCTTATCCTGATATTGATTTTATCAATATAGTTTCGCCTGGGGTATCTAAGGGGAAAGCCCTGGGAGTGTTAGCTTCATATATGGGAATACCCCTGGCTGAGGTTATGGTGATTGGGGATAGCACCAATGACATTTCACTTCTTTCTTCAGCCGGTCTGGCTATAGCTATGGGCAATGCCCCCGATGAGGTCAAGGCAGTAGCCGACTATGTTACCCTTGATGTTGACTGCAGCGGTGTCGCCGCCGCCATTAATAAGTTTTTGTTGTAAGTGGGAGGAGGCTAAGGGAAGCCTTGTCTTGGTCAACAGATGGAACGCCAAAGAATGGAAAAGGGAAATCTTTGTCGGTGGTACAATGAGACTTCGGGAGTAAAACGGGCTTACGACTTAGGTCTAATTGATAAGAAATGGGTGGAGGATTATTGCTGGCAGGGTGGTAAGGGGTGTGTGAGAAAGAAAAGGTTTGAGGAAGAAGGATATGTGTCCCCTGATTATATATTGCCTGATGGAACTATAAGTGAGCGTGTTAAAAAATACTTGGAGCGGAAATCTTGAAACCATAGTAGTTAAAAATAGCCTCAGCCGGTCCTCAAGAAACGGGGAATCGTCAGCCGGTTCAAACACATCATCAAGTATATTCGGTGGGGATGTGGACTGATGAAGTTAGCCAGAAGTAGCTTCTACATACAGCACTAACCATGGAGGCGCTGCGCATGGCTGTTGCTGAACGTAAGCCTGGGGCGGATGTTATCCACCACTCAGACCCGGGAGTGCAGTACGCCTCGAGTGAATATGTAGACGAGCTTAAGCGCTGCAGGTTTGAAATCAGCATGGCTCGGGCAGGTAACCCCTACGAGAAGGCTATAATCAAAAGAGGCTTCATCCGGCGCTTGGCTACCTCTCACCGAATAAGTTTGAAGAGCTAATGGTTATTCAGCAGAATAATGCAGCACCCCGCCAGACTCTCCTCACCCTACCTGTCCAATCATAGGGGTGCACTCCAAAGTAAGAAACGTGAGCACAATAATCTTTAGCAATCTTTGGCTTAACTTGTGTTTCTAAATCAATTCTGAATCCCTCAATCAGCCATTCCCATAAGCCATTCTGAACCATGCCTTTTCTGTGAGCCCGCCCGGTTCAGGTTGTCTAGAGCCTGTTTCTCCTATCTATGGTCGGGGTGAGAGGATTTGAACCTCCGACCACCTGAACCCCATGTAGCTCTTGAAAAAGGCGGAGGCCGCTTGCCTCCTTTCAGTGTCATATTATATCTTGGTAGCTAATTTAAATCAATAAAGAATTCTATTCATTCTTGCTAGGTGGCTTTTCCAGACCAGATACAAACATTATAAGTGAAGCAAATATAAATATATAAAGCACTATCATCATTTGCAATGCATATTGAGGCATTATCGGTATCTGTCCCAAGATGCCCATTGTTGCAAAAAATAGTCCGCAAATCCAAACAATAAGTCTTGACGTATGCTTTACCCAGTATTTCACCATAATCAACGTACCTCCTATAATACTTAACTAATCAATTATTGCTCACTTGTGGTATTTCAGCTTAATCTCCATATATTTCTGTCTGGCTGCGGAAATCTTCAAACAGTGCATTTATACCAGTGCCTCCTGGCTTGTATTTTTCAGGATTAAAATCCTCCTCTTTTAATTCTACTCTTTCGAATATGTCCCTAAAAGCTTCTGCCGATACCACATCACCGGGTTTACCCAAATGTAAATATGCTAGTGGTAAGAATTTCATTAATGCTCCAAATCCAGTGGTCTTATTTAAAATGTTACCTGGAATGACTTTGTACCAAGCATTGAACCACCTGTTTTCTACAGCTGCGAAATAGTTCCACAAAACCTTGGTAATTTCAGCATCACGTTCTTCGAGGAACATGTTTCTAAAAACCAGCTTCCGCTCTTCAGAACCCGTGGCCTCCTCAATTTCCACCTTCCGTTTAAGCTTATCACGGTCTATCATTGGTTCTCTTGAGATAAGCGGCAATAGACCACCTACGAAAGTTCCTTGCGTTAGAGCCTCTCTCGCTCTACCTGTAGCCCTCCCTAAAATCTTAATCTTATCCTTAAATGGGCTTTTCTCTCTATTGTTTAATAATTTCGCTATATTGTGACACGTCTTCTGAGGACTCCTTGTTGATGCATATTCATACAGCGAGTAGACTATAGACTTGTTCACTTTTGTCTGCTCTAGGTTGATTACAGAGAATACCATCCCCTGGTCCTCTAACTCCAAATCAACAAAAATCGTAACGTTTAGTTTAAATACATTTCCAGAGAATTCCTTAAGCCCTTCTATTCTGTGTTGCCCATCTATTATCTTAGCAACGTCCTTGTTATTCTTTATTTTCATTGTTTTCGATGCTTCGTCATATTCAACATCATCTGATTTCAAATGTATAATAATGCTCGTAGGAAATGTAGCATCAATCGTATTTACGTACTTCTGTAATTGAGCGACACGCTTTGGAGAAAGTGGCCTTTCAATCCCTATGTATTCCTCAAACTCTCGCCTCTCATGTCTTGTTATCCTCAGCATATCCGAATACGCTATCTTGGTTAGATCCTTGAAATCAATGCAGCCCACGTAGAAACTCCCGAGCGGTTGAATTATTTCTATACATTCGAAACTAATCCATTCTTCATTTGTCATTACTCTTTTCCTCCTCCTCCAATTTCTCGAAGTCCCCTTCTATCTTGGCTGTTCCTAGTTTGCTAAAGTCTTCCTCAAACCTTTTCATTTGGTCAGTGTGACGTTCCAAGAAATCCTCTCCCTGCCATTCTGCTATTGCCTGAGCCTTATTTATCACTATAACTGCGAATACAAATATTGTTGACATGGCGACTAAAGCAATACTGACGTTTCTCATCAGTACCGATTTAATATATGATAATTCAGCTCCCATTGCCTCTGCGATTACCATACCTGAAAAAAGTGCAACTGCAACACCCACCAAAATAATAAGTGCCAGAAGAAACCATGCGCGTCCCGGGAATGGTGCTTTCTTAAACTCCTGACCTACGCAATAGAATCCTGTCGCGAGCAACGCAGAACTGAACATAACTAGCTGGCCATCGTCTATAAGTACACTTATTGCTGAATTCGGTACAAATATGCCCATTAGAAAAATGCCCATCAGCAATGGTACAAGGCCGACTATCAAGACAAACACAATTTCCTGAGCCGATTTTACCCAGTTTTCTCTTGTAATGTTTAGTCTGTTCCTTATTACCCCCATATTTCACCCCCCTTTAGGAAATTGCCCTATTACTAGCATTATGCATTATGCTTTACGCAATATAAACAGATATTCATGTGCCATTAGTAGAATGTTTGATTTATGACCAACCCAGAATTCAGATGAGCTATCTCTATTCTGTGTCTTTATCACTATATTATCTAGCTTGAATCCTTCCGCTACGAAGATATTAAGAACGTTAAGACCCAGAGGCACGACTTCTCCACTCCTACGAATATCTCCGATTAGAATAGCGCACACTCCGTCATCAGTGAGTATCTTTTTTACTTCACGGCTAAAATCCCTTATCTTGCCGTAGAATATATCAGGGTCGCGTATTAGCGCTAAGTCCTCCTCATTATTAGTAGTATATCTGATAGAGCCCAAATAAGGTGGATGCGCACATATCAGTTTTACATTATTTACATTCTGCTGCTCTAACACATTACTTAATTCCAATGCATTAGCATTAATAACTACTGGTCGGTAATTTGAATCTAGACTTATTCGGTCATCTTTCTTTGCTAGCTCTTCCATATCTGATAAATTTGCCTTCATTGTCTGAATAGCTAACTTACTAATATCCAAGCCTATACTTCGCCGCCTTAGCAACCAAGCTTCTATAAGTGTTGTACCCCCTCCTGCGAAGGCATCAATAATCACATCACCTTCTTGGGTATAACGGATTATTAGATTTCGTGGAATTTGTGGCGGCCAATTACCCCTATAGTTCCCCGAATGTATCGCCCAATCACCCCGCCGAGGAAAATCCCAAACGGTTGTTCCCTCCAGACTAAAATTATTCGGTTCCCATTGTTTCACCATTTCTTTAGGAATAGGAACATACTGCAATCGCCCAGACTCTATCACTTCTTTTACAGAATTTTCTATCACAGTCCACGAGAACAGAAGCTTGCCATCACCGGCGCTGAACAGATGCATTATCTTCTTCCATGAGTACCCGTGATTTTTAAGTATCACAAAAGCTTTTTCCCAGTCCTGCCATTTTTCTCTGTGACATTTTTTTAGGTGCGGGACAATTGAGTGAGATACCTCTTCCCCACAAAAGCACGTTATAAACCTTCTCCCATCCTTATATGTAACCGACACCCGACTTAATTCTACCGGACGGTATTTACTTTCTTCCCCATTATATTCCATGTATTCCTTTACAACTCCCTAATTATAGCCATCTGCAAAACAGCTTAATTCCGCAAATACACCGGCTTCTTTACTAGATTCTATTACAAAGTAGCCATCAAAACAATCCTCAAAACCTAACCGTTTTATTACCCCTTCTTAAAAGTTGAGGCCATTTTATTCATCCCACAACTCTAATAGTTGGCTATTACCACCACTCCTGAAACTGCTCCTACGCCTCAACCGCTTTTTCAAATCATTTCTTCTCCTGAATAGCTTCCCATTTCTCATTTTGCATCTTAAAAACCCATTCCCAGCCGTATTTCCGAACATCCAAGAAAAGGCCAAACCAAGTATCCTCTTCGCGCTCCTCTTTGCCCATCTTTGCGAGTGCGGCTAACATCTCCTTTGTCGGATATCGCCCAAACTCCCGTTTAATCCACTGCGAGAAACCTATCCAACCCGGGAATACCCAACCTTTACTAAAATAGTATCTCTCAAAATCCCTCTAACTAATAAGGGGAAGCCATATAAGCTCCCCCCTTTCACTCTTACAAAAGTCGGGGTGGCCGGATTTGAACCGGCGACCACCTGAACCCCATTCAGGTGCGCTACCAGGCTGCGCTACACCCCGCCTCTTTTTCGCCTTTCTTATAAAAATACTACCATAGCTTACCTCTAAGAGCAAATAAATACGCTCATCATAGACAGTGAGCCTTGAGTATGTTAATATTGTGCCTTGGGGAATTAGACAGGATAAGGAGTAATCATCACCATGGCAGTTTTGGCAATACATCATCTTCCTGACCCTGTGTTGAGGCGGAAGGCAAAAAGGGTGCCAGCTATTGATGGTTCAATTCAGCGACTTATTGATGACATGGTAGAGACGATGCAGCAATCAAATGGTGTGGGACTAGCCGCTCCTCAGGTAGGGGTATCGCTACGGGTGGTGGTGCTCCAGATGCCAGAGGGGGAGCCGATTGCTCTCATTAACCCTGAGGTAGTGAAGCGTTCTGGTGAGCGGGAAGTGGCTGAAGCCTGTCTTAGTGTTCCTGGCTATGCTGGCGAGATAAAGCGGTCAGTCTCAATCGTAGTTAAGGGCTATGACCGGCAAGGGAAAGCGATTAGGATTAGAGCTACTGAGATTATGGCACAAGCGCTGGAACATGAACTTGACCATCTCAACGGGGCTTTATATGTTGACCATATAGAGAGTCAGGATAAGTTACACGAGATTGAGCCTGAATCCGAATCCGAAGTGAGGTGAAGTAGATAAAAAGTGAAAACGCTAGTTCAATGTGATTTTGATGGCACAATTACCCAAGAGGATGTGAGCTTCCTGTTGTTAGATGCCTTCGCCAATGGCAACTGGAGGCAATTATTAACCCAGTATAAAGAGGGCAAAATATCGGTCAATCGTTTTAATACTAAAGCCTTTGCTATGGTTAATGCTGACAGGCAAACCTTGCTTGAATTTATGGGAAGTAGAGCGAAGATGCGAGCTGGATTTGACGAATTACTGGATTATTGTCATCGGAAAGGCTTCCAGTTTGTTATCGTAAGCAATGGTCTGGATTTCTATATAGAGGCGATTCTGAAAGATATTGGCGTGGATAACATTGAGGTGTTCTCGGCGCAAACGCAATTCGGACCTAATGGCATTGAAACCAAATATATAGGGCCAGAGGGCAGCCAATTGGAGGATGGCTTCAAAGAGGCATATACCAGGTTATTTCTAAGAGAGGGCTATCGTCTAGTATATGTGGGGAATGGTATTTCTGATATTTCACCGGCAAGGCTGGCTCATCATATTTTCGCCACCGGTGATTTACTAACCTACTGTAAGGAGATGAACCTTAATTGTAGGTCATTTGTTGACCTCAATGATGTTATCAGGGGGTTGGAGCTCTTGTAGTAGCTCCGTAAACTCTTTCGCCAAATATCTTGCTGCCTATTCTTACTATATTTGCCCCTTCTTCTATAGCAATTTTGTAGGAATTTGTCATCCCCATTGAGAGATACCTCATCTCAACATTAGGCAAATTAAGTTTTTTGACTTGGTCAAATATTTTTTTCGTTTTCACGAAATAAGGTCTTGAATCCTCAGGATTGCCAAAACGAGGCCCCATGGTCATCAGACCCATTACCCTTATGTTGGGAAAGGCTGAAATCTCGGTTATTAGTGGCTCGGTGTTCTCCGGTGATATGCCTGATTTTTGCTTTTCTTGGCCACTATTTATCTCAATCAATACTGGCATTATCTTACCAATTTGAGCGCATCTTTTATCAATCTCCCTGGCTATCTCTGGAGAATCAACGGTTTCTATCATATCAAATATTGTTACCGCTTTTTTAACCTTATTTTTTTGAAGGTATCCGATAAAATGCCATTTGACTTTATTTCCAACTACCTCTTGGGCTCTCTCGGCTTCCTGGACATAGTTTTCACCGATAATTTTTACGCCAGATTCTACTGCTCTCAGCACTTCCTCAGGTTGTCTGGTTTTGGCAGCGGCTACCAATTGGATACCATTTGGTAGTTCATTCAGTATTTGGCTAACATTTTGTTTAATCATTTGTTTACAGCTCAATCACCATTCCGGCACCACAGTCCAAGCATCGGTCGCCAAATAGACGCTTTATCTCTATTTTATATTGGGTGCAATGACAGGGGCAAATTAAAGACAGGGGATTTAACCTATCAAAGTCGCGAAATCCATGAAATCCGCCGACGATGCCATAGACTTTACCGAACCTTGAGGCAGCATCCAGAATGTTCCCCACCCCGGGGTGAGAACAGCCGACGACTACGAGAAGACCTTTATCGGTGTTAATCACCAGGGATTGCTCTATGCCTCCAAGCTCACCAGTGCTAAACACATTGGGGCAGATTTGAACAGGCTCCTTAACCTTGGTGAGTTTTCTGGCTAGAGTCCCTATTGGAAACGACTGAGGCAGGTAAAGCTCAGCATCTTTATTGGCTTCTATAATATTTTCAAGGCCGCCGAAGTGGTCCCCGTGGGGATGCGAAATTACTACTATGCCGATAGCGCCGGGGTCAATGTTTAATTTTTTCATATTATGTAGCAAAATAGAGCCGCTAGCGCCGGTATCAAATAGAATCTGGGGCGTATCCTCAGCCTCAATAAGACAGGAAAAGCCCCAGTCGGCAGCTAACTCTGGTTTTTTGGTTTCATTGTCATAAACGATAGTAAGTTTCATTTGCTGACTCCCTCAGACCACCAGGCATGGGCATGACAGTGACCAATGGGGTGCTCCCAGGCTTTATATACCGAGCTATCTATGGTTGGCAGTTCAACAGTAATGGTGCTGGGAACACCGTTAATAGAGCCTTCCCAGGAGAGCCCCCTTTCGGATTCTTGGAAATGGTTATCAATGAAGTCCAAGCCAAGAGGGTGCAGAAGCCACTCAAATCGAGCCCGGTATCTACCTTCACTGCTTGAGGTAATGGCATCATGAATATCACATCGGATTACTGTGGAATGAGTGGTGCTATCAAAGAAGAAGCTGTAGTCTGAAGCGGAAACGCTGTTTTTAGCCAGACTTTGCTCAAGGTCCTCCTTGAAGTCAGCCTTAAACCGGGTTTGGTTGGCTAAATAGTCGGAGAACTCCTTCTCCCCCCAGAAAGACTGGCGTAAGTAGTGGAAGGTCAACTCGTCGGCTTTAACCTCAATTACCCGTTGTAGTTCGCCTTCCGGCTCAGCCATAGGCACCTCAGCCGGCGTCGTTGGCAGTGGGGGCGTGGGGGTAGGGGCACAGCCAGCCATAGTCGCCAGTAATATAGCTATTAGTAGTAAGGGGGGAATACCTTGCTTTATTTTCATTTCCTTCTTCTAAACTTCAACTAAAAATATTTTAGCACTTTGTTGACAAGATATAAAGTGGTATGCTATCATAATTATGAGCATATGTTCATAGAAGCTAAAGAGGAGATGGAAACATTAGGGGCAGGATACCGAAGTGGCGCCGTGTTGCCTTTATACCAGAGGTAACCTATTTCAAGCCAGCAGGGATACCGGCTCGCATTCTTGAAGAGGTGTGCCTTTCGGTAGAAGAGGCTGAGGCGATACGCCTTAAGGACTTGGATGGGCTAGAACAGGAAGAGTGCGCTCAGAGGATGAATGTCTCACGCCCAACCTTTCATCGGGTGCTAGGGTCAGCCCGTGGTAAGCTGGCTGATGCTCTGCTCAACGGAAAGGCAATGCGGATTGAGGGGGGTAACTTTGAGATGGCAATGCGCCATTTCCACTGCATAAACGGGCATGAATGGGATGTATCCTTTGAGACTATGATAGCTGAGCCTCCTCATTCTTGTCCTACTTGTAACACGCTAAATATTTTGCCTATCCAGCCCCTTGGATTAGGCTGGGGGCGAAGGGGCTGGGGGAGGCGCTGAGAAAAGGAGGTGAACAAGATGGCATTTGGAAGAGGCTGGTTTGGCAGAGGAGTTGGTTGGGGAAGGGGTAACCCCTATCCCTTCTGCCGCAACTTTCCTTGGCTGCCGAGATGGTGGTGGGCAACACCTTATGCCGGTCAGTATGGGGCAACTATCCCTTATATGGGATACGGCTACCCTAGCTATGGTGCCTACTACCCATTCTACGGACCTTACCGATGGTAGTAGTCATTGAATCGTAAAAGGTTAAAATTTATAATTAGGAGGTGATAAATATGCCTAATGGAGGTAGAGGAAACAGATGGATGTATCAACTTACCGGACTTCCCGGGTGGATGAGGTTTGGTTTTAGCCCTGGCTGGCAGGGGAGAAGCCCAACTGGATTAGGACCAGGGGCAAGCTACCTTATGACTGGTCAGTGGCCAACACCACAAGCTCAAGCTTACTGGCAGGCAATGCAGGCGGGACAAGCACCCTACCCTTCTTACGGAGCGCCAACGGGGGCAGTGCCTGGAGCAATGCCTTCGGCTCCACAGATGACCCGAGAGCAAGAACTTGAGTTTTTGAAGAACCAGGCTAATGCCGTAAAGAGTCAGCTTGAGCAGATTGAAGCTAGGGCGCGTGAGCTGGAGATAGAGGAAAAATAGGCTAGCGTAACTTAGTATAAAATAGGAGGTGATGTTATGCCAGGATTTGATGGAACCGGTCCTAGAGGGATGGGACCAATGACAGGGGGAGGTAGAGGATTCTGTAGTCCTCGGGGGATAGGAGCAGCTCTTCGCGGATATGGAATTCCCCCAGTGACAGGATATGGCTATCCATATTATGGTGGGATGGAAGCTCCTTATCCTTCTTATGGAGTGCCAGCGGGGGCAGTGCCTTCGGCGCCGCAGATGACCCGTGAGCAAGAACTTGAATTCTTGAAGAACCAGGCTAATGCCATAAAGAGTCAGCTGGAGCAGATTGAGGCTAGGACACGCGAGCTGGAAGTAGAGAAGTAAATCTGAGACTAGTTTAACAAAAAGGAGACTAAATTATGAGAATTGCCATATCAGCCACATGTCCTACTCTGGATGCTGAGGTAGATGCTCGTTTCGGCCGGTGTCCTTATTTTATCATTGTTGACCCAGATACAATGCAGTTTGAAGCTATGGAAAACTCTAGCGCTATGGCTGGTGGTGGGGCAGGGATCTCTACTGGCCAGATGATTGCCAGTAAAGGGGTACAGGTGGTGCTTACCGGTAATTGTGGTCCCAATGCCTATCAGGTGTTGTCAGCCGCCGGGCTCCAAGTAATCACCGGGGTTAGTGGCAAAGTTAGGGATGCTGTCATAGCCTATAAATCGGGTCAGTTTCAAGCCGTTTCTCAGCCCAATGTAGCTGACCACTTCGGTATGGGTAGAGGTATGGGCAAGGGCATGGGCAGAGGTGTAGGTCGGGGCATGGGAGTTGGAATAATGCCGTCGGTTACCCCCGTCCCCCAAACTCCAAGCCCTGAGCAGGGGCTAGAGGCACTTAAGGCTCAATCACAGGTGCTGGCGCAGCAACTGAGTGAGCTCCAGCGTCGTATTAAAGAGTTAGAAAAGAAAGGAGAATAGGGACATGCCAAGAGGAAATGGAACCGGACCTCCCGGAGGAGGTGGTTCAGGAACAGGAGGGGGTATTGGACAAGGAGGAAAGGGTAGAGGTAGGATGGGAGGAACGCGTCCCGGAGCCGGACCTAGTGGGAGTTGTGTCTGTCCTAACTGTGGGGCGAAAGTGCCTCATCAAGTAGGGACCCCCTGCTACAATTTGAGTTGCCCTCAGTGCGGAACAAAAATGGTAAGGGGATAGGGTGATAGTATCTATCGCCAGTGGTAAGGGTGGCACGGGGAAAACCCTGGTGGCTACCAGCTTGGCTTTATCATTACCAAACAAAAGACCAGTGCAGTTTCTTGACTGTGATGTAGAAGAGCCTGATGCTCATATTTTTCTGAAGCCGCTATTAACTCATAAGCAGGCAGTCTCTATCCCTATTCCCCACATAGATGAGAAAAAGTGCACCTATTGTGGCAAATGCGCTGAGGTTTGTGCCTATAATGCCATTGCTGTGATAAAGGAAAAGGTGCTTATTTTCCCTGAGCTTTGTCATGGCTGTGGTGCCTGCTCTTATCTCTGTCCCGAAGGTGCCATCTCTGAGGTAGGCAGGGAAATAGGGGTCGTGGAGGTAGGACAGTCAAAGGAGATTGAGTTTATTCATGGCAAGCTTGCTATTGGCGAAATGATGGCGCCTCCCATAATCAGGGAGGTAAAGAAGCATATCAATCAGGAAAGGCTGGTTATTATTGATGTTTCTCCAGGAACTTCCTGCCCAGTGGTTGAAGCAGTAAAGGATAGCGATTTCTGCTTGCTGGTAACTGAACCTACCCCTTTTGGTCTCAACGACTTGGTTCTGGCAATAGAGATGCTGCATCGGTTGGCTATTCCCTGTGGGGTGGTTATTAACCGGGGTGGTGTTGGAGATAGTAATGTTGAGGAATACTGCCACAAGGAGGGTATCCCTATTTTGCTACGGATACCACTGGATATTGAGATTGCTAAATTATACTCCAGGGGGATTACCTTGGTAGAGGGATTGCCACAGTGGCGGGAAACATTCCTTAGGCTCTATAATGATATTGAGCTGAATAAAAAATGAAAGAGGTTGTGGTTTTAAGTGGCAAAGGTGGAACGGGGAAGACGAGTATAATAGCCTCCTTTGCCGCTCTGGCTAAAAGTAAGGTTATGGTCGACTGTGATGTAGATGCTGCCGACCTATACTTGCTTCTTCAACCGATTACTCAGGAGAAGCATGAGTTCTGGAGCGGGCAGGTTGCTGTTATTGATGAGGAAAAATGCACTCAGTGTGGGCTTTGTCAGGATGTGTGCCGCTTTAACGCCATTGAGAACTTCAAGGTTGACCCTATCTCCTGCGAGGGCTGTGGTTTCTGCTATAATGTATGCCCTGAAGGGGCTATCACTATGGAGGAGAGCCTCTCGGGACACTGGTTTGTCTCTGAAACACGCTATGGACATCTCGTTCATGCCAGATTAGGAGTTACTGAGGAGAATTCAGGAAAACTGGTAGCTGCGGTCAGGCAAGAGGCTAGGCTAATTGCTCAAAGGCAGGGGCTTGACTATATTATCAGTGACGGACCGCCGGGCATTGGTTGCCCGGTTATCTCTTCCTTAGCTGGGGCAGACCTAGCGGTTATTGTTACTGAGCCAACCCTTTCTGGAATGCATGACATGGATAGAGTTATTGATGTTTGTCGCCATTTCACTATTCCCGTTATTGTTGGCATCAATAAGTGTGACCTTAATGAAGATAACAGCCATCAGATTGAAAGCTATTGCCATGACCAAGGAATAGAGGTCGCCGCTAAGATTCCCTTTGATAATGTAGTAACCGAGGCTCTGGTTCGCGGGCTACCGGTAGTGGAATACTGCGATAATGGTGTTTCACCGCAGATAAAGAGGCTATGGCAATCTATTTCAGGATTACTGGTAAATAGTTAAGAAGGTGGGGATGCCTATTTATGAATACGAAAGAAAGGAGACAGAATGAAGATTGCGGCTATATCAGAGGATGGAATCACTATTAGCCAGCATTTTGGCCGGGCGCCAGTCTATGTGGTGATTACGGTGGAGGATGGCAGGATTGTGGGTAAAGAAACACGAGATAAAACAGGGCATCACACCTTTGCTGCTCATCATCCACCTAATTTAGCCCCTGGTGAAAGGCATGGCTATGACGCTGGCTCACCGGTAAGGCACGAGAGTATGGCTGAGACTATCTCTGACTGCCAGGTTCTCATCACTGGGGGTATGGGTTGGGGAGCCTATGAGAGTATGCAGAGCTATGATATTAAGCCTATTGTCACCGATATAAAAAGTATTGATGAAGCTGTGCAGCTTTATCTTGATGGCAGGCTACCCAATTTGATGGAGCGTCTGCACTAGAAAAGGAAGGCCAAGTAATAATAACTTATATTGCTACTCTACTGATAACCGGTATTGTTGCTGGCTTTGGTAGCGGTCTGTTAGGGGTAGGTGGTGGCTTCATTATGACCCCGGTTCAGTGTATGCTGTTTACCAACAGGGGCATTCCCATAGATATGGCTACAAGGCTGGCATTCGGCACAACTTTGCTGGCTATTTTGCCTACGGCGGCTAGTGGCGCCTGGAGGCATAGTAAACAGGGGGCAGTATGGTGGCGAGCTGCCATTATTATGGGTAGTTGTGGCACGATAGCTGCCTTTGGTGGAGCCAGTCTAGCGGCTCATCTTCCCGGAGCAGCCCTGAGGATAGCCTTTGGTGTCATTGTCATTCTTGCTGGCATTAGGATGCTCGCTTCTAGAGAGGTAAGGATTGAGCCAGAATCAAAGGATAACCCCTGGCTATGGGTTGCCTGGGCTATCCCTATAGGTCTTATAACCGGTACCCTTGGAATTGGTGGCGGTGTAGTGGCGGTTCCAATAATGGTGCTGGCACTCAAGTTTAAGATGCATAATGCTGTGGCTACATCCCTAGCCATGATAATATTTACCAGTATTGGTGGTGTTATCGGTTATATGATAAATGGTCTCGGTGTTCCTAACCTGCCTGCCTATTCTATAGGCTATGTTAATCTACCAGCATGGTTTCTATTGGCGGTTACCAGTGTTAGTATGGCACAGGTTGGTGCTATAACCGCACATAAGTTGCCCGCCAGGCAGCTAAGGTATATCTTTGTTGCTATACTGTTCTATATGGGGCTAAGGATGCTCGGCGTCTTTGGCTGGCTGGGTTGACCAGTATAAGCAGCATTAGAGGAGGAGTGAATTATTAAAATGATTACTAAAGAGGAAGTTGAGCAGGCTTTGAGCGGAGTGCTAGTTCCTGGAGCGGGTCGCAGTGTGGCTCAACTAGGCTTGATGCGAGGGATTGAGGTTAACGATAATATAGCTAAGGTTACCCTTGCCTCTACTGCCTTGAGTCCAGACTCTCAGGATTGGGTTAGGATGAAGTCGCAAGCGGTTATAGAGAGACTGCCTGATATAAGTAAAGTAGATATAGAGTTTGTTAAGGTTAAGCCTATAGAGCTGAATCAGATTCAATATATCATTGCCGTGATGAGTGGTAAGGGTGGAGTGGGTAAATCCCTGGTGGCTAGCCTTATGGCGGTTGCTCTCAAGCGCCAGGGCTATGAGGTGGGTATTCTGGATGCAGACATTACCGGTCCGAGCATACCCAAGATGTTTGGTATTACTGCTCGACCTAGTGGTAGTGATACTGGCATTCTGCCAGTGCTCTCAAGAGCGGGGATGGTGATTATGTCTATGAACCTTCTTTTGCCTCAGGAGGATGAGGCTGTTATCTGGCGTGGTCCTCTCCTGTCTAAGGCTATCACCCAGTTCTGGGAGGATGTGGTCTGGGGCAGACTCAATTATTTGATTGTAGACCTGCCGCCGGGCACTGCCGACGCTTCCCTTACTGTGATGCAAACGCTCCCTGTATCAGGGGTAATCATCGTTTTCACCCCCCAGGATTTAACCACTATGATAGTTAGAAAAGCAGTAAAGATGGCTCAGAAAATGGGTAAACCTATTCTAGGCGTGGTTGAGAATATGAGCTATTTATATGTACCCCAAATAGATAAGCGAGTTGAAATCTTTGGTAGAAGCCGGGGGGAAGAAATGGCGCAGGCAGCCGGAGCCCCGCTTCTAGGGCAGTTGCCAATAGACCCTGAGCTTGCCAAGCTATGTGATGAGGGAACTATAGAACGCTACAACTCTGATGCCCTTACCACTTTTAGCCAAGCCTTTATCCGAGCGTTGTCTGAGGCTAAATCGGGACAGCCTGAAAAGGAGGAATAGAGATGCTTCCCATAGTTTCAATTGTCGGTAAATCAAAATCAGGAAAAACAACCCTTATTGAGACACTGATTCAGGAATTAAACTCTAGGGGCTATCGGGTAGCCACTATTAAACATGCTCCTCGAGGGATAAGCTTTGATGAGCCGGGCAAGGACAGTTGGCGACACATTCAGGCGGGGAGTGAGGCTACTGCTCTCAGTTCCTCGGATAAGATTGTGCTAATCAAGCCGGTTGCCCAGACTCTTACCCTTGATGAGATAGCCCATCTCTTCGGTGAAGATTGTGACATTATCCTTACCGAGGGTTTCAAACAGGGCAACGCACCTAAGATTGAGGTTCATCGTCGGGAGGTTGGTCCACCCCTTAGTGGCATCAAGAAGCTTATAGCTATGGTTACCGATGAACCCCTTGAAACTAAGGTCAGGCAATTCTGTTTACAAGATGTTAGCGGTTTAGCTGATTTTCTGGAGAAGGGCTTTATAAAGCCCCAAAGGGAGCGGCTCTCCGTTTACATAAATAATGCCCCTGTATCCTTGAGCGCCTTCCCCAGAGACATCATCAGTAATGTCCTTCTTGCTCTGGCTTCCTGCCTGAAAGGGGTAAAAGAGGTCAGGAGCCTTGAAATTTTCTTAAGGAGGGAGCCCAAGCCAAGCTGATGAAATCTATTCTCTATGGCCCAGTTCCATCTTGGCGACTGGGCAGGTCGTTAGGCGTAGACATTGTATCTACCAGAGGCAAGACCTGCTCCTTTGATTGCGTCTACTGCCAGTTAGGCAGGACGGTTCATCCATTGGCTGAGCGCAAGGAATTTGTGGCAATGGCTCAGCTAGCCCAGGAGCTAAAGGCGGTGAGGGGTATAGCGGCTGACTATGTTACTTTCTCAGGAGTAGCTGAGCCGACTCTGGCTAGTAACCTAGGGCAGGCAATAGAGCTGGTCAAATCACTTCTGGGGTTGCCGGTGGCGGTGCTCACTAATTCTTCCTTGATGCCCCAAGGAAGTGTCCGCTACGAGCTTAGTCAAGCTGACTTGGTGGTGGCAAAGCTGGATGCTCCTAATGAAAAGCTTTTTCACCAAATTAACCGACCCAAAATAGACTGCACGCTGGGTGAAATCGTCCGGGCTATCAAGCTGTTCAGAGAAGAATATCAGGGGAAACTAGCCCTCCAGATGATGTTCATTAAAGCTAACCAGGGCTGTGCCTCTGAGATGACAAGACTGGCTGAGGGGCTCTCACCGGATGAGGTGCAAATCAACACCCCGCTACGCCCCTGTGCTGTTAGTCCGTTAACACCTGAAGATATCGCTGCTATCCGCCAGGAATTCTCTGGGCTTAAAGATGTGGTGACAGTATACGAAGCGTCAAGACCAGAGGTTACCCCGTTGAACCTGGGGGAGACATTACAGCGCCGGCCGAAGCTTTAGAAATTATGGAGAAAAGGACATATAGTAGCCCGATGTTACAGGTGAGAAGGGACCTCTGTCTTGGCTGTGGGCTCTGCATCCAGAACTGCCCGCGACAAGCCATTTCAATCCTCTGGGGGAAGGCGGAGATAGACCAGAGCAGGTGTGTTCCTTGTCGCTTATGCCGTGAGGTATGCCCTCCGGGCGCAATTATTGAGGTTGCCCCGGTGTCAATAGAAGAGCTACAAACCTTGGTCGCTACTCTAAGGCAAAGAGCCGACGACCTAATTAAACAACTTCAGCCTTAGAAACCGCAGAGGACCTAAACCTTCGGTCTAAATTTTCTGTCTTGAACCCAGGGCCAGATTTTGAGGTCTTTCTCTCCCCATGGCTCCCCTTTTTCCCAAAGACCGCGAGGCTTTCCCTTGGATATTTCTGGAGACCAGTTCTCTATCAGCTTGGCAATCTTCTTCCGATGGTAAGCGGAATCGCCTAGATAAAGCTGTTGAACCTTAGCCCTCGTAGTGAAAAGGGGGAGAAGGCCTCTTTCTATAGTAAAGCCAACGCCAGCCAAGACTTGGTGAGCCCGCCAGCAAGCCTTTTCGTAAGCATCACTAGTCCAGGCTTTGGCTATTGCCACTTCCAAATCATAGGGAAGGTTCTCACTGAGCTTCCAGGCTGCCTGATAAGTAACCCATCTAGAACCATCAACATAGTTTAGCAGGTAGATGCAGTGGTCCTGTATCCACTGGTAAATACCGATAGGGTTGCCAAACTGCACTCTAGTTTTAGCGTAGTCAACGGTTATCTCCAGAACCTTCTGACCCGCTCCTACCATCTCGGCGCATTGCATCACCGCCCCCTGTTGCAAAACCCTGGCTAAGGGAGCCCAGCCACCATTAAGATTACCCACCATGTTTTTCTTAGGAACCCTTACCTTGTTGAAGACAACCTCACTCTGCTTGTTGCTCCCGTCTATTGTCTTCAACATGGTATAGCTTATCCCTGGGCTCTTAGCATCCACCAAGAATAGGGTAATCCCATCTTCGGGCACTGTTCCATTTTTAGTCCTGGTTACACACAGAAGGTAATCAGCTATATGAGCATCGTGCACGAATAGCTTGGTACCATCAATGATATAGTCGTCCCCATCAGCAGTAGCCCGAACTGCTACCCCGTCGGCATCCCAACTGGCACTGGGTTCAGTTAAGGCTAGGGAGAGTTTCACATCCCCATTGGTGATTTTGGGCAGGAGTTCTGCTTTTTGCTCCTCATTGCCAGCGGCTAAGATGGTGAGTCCACCGAGGACCACGGTGGAAAGATGAGGGCTAGGAAACATAGCTCTCCCCATCTCTTCATAGAGGACAGCCAGGTCCATAAAGCTACCCTCGGCGCCACCATATTTCTCAGGGAAAATAAGTCCCTGCCATCCCAGTTCAGCTATCTTATGCCACAGGTCAGGGGAATAGCCTTTCTCGTCCCGCTCCATCTCTCTTACAAAGCTCTCCGGGCAATTACTTTCCAGAAAATCACGAGCCATTTTCTTAAGCATTTCCTGTTCTTCACTTAGGGTAAAATCCATAATGTCAACTCCTTTCACATAATCGGATAGGGTGTCTTAGCGTCTTCGGGGCAAACCGAGTCCTCTCCCAGCGAGGACAATCTTTAATGCCTCTATAGTCCCCTCAGGATGCGTACTCCGCGAAACCTCCCATTTACGCTCTATGGAACCAGCCAGTTGCGCCCACTTTGAGCCCGTCTTAAGCTGTCCATAAAGACCGAGGATATTCATCATTGCCTCATACATGGGAGCCACTATTTCCTTACCGTTCAAGCCTCCCAAATCATAGTCTAATGGGCCCAGCCTTTCCCTCTCGCTGAACCTCCAACTTGTTCGCCACAGGGCGAGCCTTAATACTTCTATCCTAACCGCTATATCAGCTAGAGTATCCCGGACATAGGGGTCATCAATAAGTGGCTTCCCGTTCCGCTTTGTCTCCCGGCAAAACTGAATAAACTCATGGAGTTCATGTTTTAACCTTGCTGGCACGCCAGTGTTAGCCCTCTCAAATTCCAGGGTAGTCATGGCGTGGTAGAAGCCGCGGTTTAACTCACCAATCATATATTCCTTAGGTACCCTTGCATCTTCAAAGAAAATCTCCGATGTCAGGCGGTTATCCATTGCTGGCAGGGGATTGTAGGTTATCCCGGGGGTATCGGCGGGGATAAGAAATAGGGTGAGCCCTCTATGTTTAGGCTCAATATCCAGGGTTCTGGCTTCAGTATAAAGGTAATCTGGCTTGATAGGTTGCGTGGTGATAAAACACTTCTGACCATTGAACACATAGTCATCGCCATCAGCTACTGCCCGGAGCTCCATACTCCCTTCATCAGTGCCGGCGTTTGGTTCGGTGAAGCATTCCAGCCAGATGGCTTCCCCCTTTGCTATCGCTGGTAAGAACCTCTTCTTTTGCTCCTCAGTGCCGAAGAGGTAGAGGGCCGGACCAGCCATCATAATTCCGATGACATCCGGCCAGAATATATCCCAGTACCCTGATTCCTCTCGGATAATGTCTCGCTCAATCTCGCCCAAGTTCAAGCCACCATATTCCTTAGGCCAGCCTGGAGCTATCCAGCCCTTTTTACCTAGTTTACTTTCTACCTCTCTGAGAAAAGCTACTAGCTCCTCACTGCAGGGGAAAACCCCTGTCTTGTAATCTGAAGGTAACTCATTGATAAAATAATCTTTAACCTCTTTTCTCAGCTTTTCCTGTTCTTCAGTAAATCCAAAGTCCATATCCACTCCTCCTTTCCGATAAGGTGTCTTAGCGTCTTCGGGGTAAACCGAGTCCTCTTCCAGCGAGGACAATCTTCATTGCCTCAATAGTTCCCGCTATATGGGTGCTCCGTGAAGTCCGCCACCTACGCTCTACAGAACCAGCCAGTTGTGCCCACTTTGAGCCTGTCTTAAGCTGTCCATAAAGCCCGAGGATATTCATCATTGCCTCATAAATGGGAACAACCAATTCTTTACCGAAGAAGCTCCCTAATTCATAATCTAATGGGCCCAGCTTTTCCCTCTCGCTGAGCCTCCATGTTGTTCGCCAGAGATGAAGCCTCAATACTTCTATGTCAACGACTATCTGGGCTAGAGTATCCCGAACCTGAGGGTCATCAATAAGTGGCTTCCCGTTTCGCTTTGTCTCCCGGCAAAACTGGATAAACTCCTGAAGGTCTTGCTTTAAGCTCGTGGCGTTGCCAGTTTCAACTCTCTCAAATTCAAAGGTAGTCATCGCGTGGTAGAAGCCGCGGTTTAGCTCGCCGAGCATATATTCTTTAGATATCCTTACATCTTCAAAGAAAACCTCTAGTGTTAGAAAGTCAGCCAAGGTGGGCAGGGGGTTGTAGGTTATCCCGGGGGTATCGGCGGGGATGAGAAACAAGGTGAGCCCTCTGTGCTTAGGCTCAATATCCAGGGTTCTGGCTTCGGTATAAAGGTAATCTGGTTTGATAGGGTTCGAGCTAATAAAACACTTCTGACCATTAAAAACATAGTCATCGCCATCAGCTACCGCCCGGAGCTGTATATTCGCTTCATCAGTGCCAGCGTCTGGTTCGGTAAAACATTGAAGCCAGATGGCTTCCCCTTTTCCTATCGCCGGTAAGAACCTCCTCTTTTGCTCTTCAGTGCCAAAGAGGAATAAGGCAGGACCTGTCGGGTTAATCCCTGACCAATCAGGCCAGCGCATTTCCCAATACCCTGCTTCTTCGCGAATTATTCCGCGCTCAATCTCACTCAAGCCCAAGCCGCCATATTCTCTGGGCCAGACTGGAGCTAACCAGCCCCTCTTACCTAGTTTACTTTCCACCTCCTTAACAAAAGCCACTAACTTCTCACTTAAGGCGAAAACCCCTGGCCGAAAATCTACCGGTAACTCATTAATAAAAAAATCTTTAACCTCTGCCCTTAATCCTTCCTGCTCCTCAGTAAATCCAAAGTCCATATTTGCTTTTTCCCTTCCTTTAACGTCAGACTACCATACTTAGAGAATTTAAACACAAATTGGAAACCACAGCCACC
>DAOWKM010000121.1 GCA_030643695.1 Dehalococcoidia bacterium
GAAAGGTATAAAATCGAAGTTAACCGGACAAGCATTATTGGGATAGGCACCGCCTACGAGCACAGTAAATTTTAAGAGGAAGTCTGCTTAAGATTGGATGCTGAGTTGGTCGGGGTGAGAGGACTTGAACCTCCGACCTCAGCGTCCCAAACGCTGCGCGCTAGCCATCTGCGCTACACCCCGTTACTAGAAGTATAGTAACACCACCTGTCATTGGTCAAGTTAATGGCTAGCTAGATTTTTAATCCCGGCAATTAGGACAAATATCAAATGCTTCTGGGGGTAAATCTGATTGTCTAGCTATATAGTCTAGCTGCTTTTCCGGAGCCCAGTAGTTACCGCAGATTTTACACTTCTTTAATTTAAACTCTGTCTTCGGCATCTTGGGATTAGGCATAGTTATAGTTCTTGTATCTCCAACATCCTCTAACTTTATAGCCCCTACAGGGCAGATATAGGCGCAGGAGCCACAGCCAATACAGGTATCCGGAGTCTCATAAAAGGGGGCAGATACCTCTCGGTTAACACCACGATTAACTAGGCTAATTGCTGAGACCCCTACAACCTCTTCGCATGCCCTAACACATAATCCACATAGGATACAGCTCTCATCCTCCAACTTGAAGGGTGTTCTCTCAACACCTAGTCGCCTGGCTAGGTCCTGTATTACCGGTGAACCGGGGCTTCTAGCCAGCAGCAGCTCCATAAGCACCTTGCGGTGATTGGCAATCCTTTCAGAATTAGTCCTTACCACAAGCCCTTCTTCTGTTGGGTAGAGGCAGGAGGCTACCAGTCTTTCTCTTCCATGGGTAACGATTTCAACGAGGCAAAGCCGGCAGGCACCGTATGGAGCTATTCCTTCATGATAGCACAGGGTTGGTATATATATATTATTATCCCTAGCTACTTCCAGTATCGTGGCTCCCTCTTCAGCTTGAACTTCTCGCCCATCAATCGTTAATGTTACCATTCTTCTTCCCATCATTCTTTTATTACCGCACCAAGCTTACAGACATCATAACAAGCCCCACACTTAATGCACTTCTCCTGGTCTAGGATAACTGGCTTTCGTTTTTCGACAAAAGTGATAGCTTCAGTTGGGCAAGCCTTCTCACATAGCCTACAGCCTACACAGCTTTCCTCATCAATGAGATAGGTAATCAACTGTTTGCAAACCCCAGCCGGACATTTTTTATCTTTAATATGGGCTTCATACTCATCTCGGAAATAGCGTATGGTGGTCAGGACAGGGTTAGGAGCAGTTGCACCTAGAGCACACAGAGAGCAATCCCTAATTGTAGCCGATAGACGCTCAAGTAATTCAATATCCCCATCCCTCCCCCTACCCTCAGTAATATCAGTTAAAACTTCACGCATTCTTTTCAGTCCCTCACGACAAGGCAGACACTTACCACAGGACTCTCCTTCGAGAAAGGTAATAAAGTATTTAGCCATATCTACCATGCAGGTATCCTCATCCATCACAATCATGGCACCAGAGCCCATCATTGAGCCAACCTTAGTCAATTCATCAAAATCTATCATTATGTCAAGTAAGCTCTCAGGGATGAAACCTCCCGAGGGGCCACCTGTCTCTACTGCCTTGAATTTTTTACCTTCAGGAATACCACCACCTATATCATAGATAATCTCCTTCAGAGTCATTCCCATTGGAACTTCTACTAAACCGGTGTTATTAACCTTACCTACCAGAGAGAAAATCTTTGTTCCCTTGCTGTTTTTGGTGCCTATTTTAGCATACCACTCGGCACCCTGATTGATTATTAGCGGGATATTTGCCCAGGTCTCTACATTGTTCAGGTTGGTTGGCTGGTCCCACAAGCCTTTCTCAACAGTGTGAACATATTTTGCCCGGGGTTCTCCTGGTTTTCCTTCCAGTGAAGCCATCAGTGCGGTTGACTCACCACAGACAAAAGCTCCCCCTCCCCTATTTATCCTGATGGACAGGTCAAATCCGGAACCCAGAATGTTCTTACCCAAAATCCCATATTCCTCTGCCTGTCTAATAGCAATCCCGGCATTTTTTACTGCCAGAGGGTATTCGTTACGAACATAGATGTAGCCCTGGTGAGCCCCAATAGTATAGGCCCCGATTATCATCCCCTCCAGAACACTGTGAGGATTCCCTTCCATAAGACTCCTATCCATAAAGGCACCGGGGTCACCCTCATCACAATTACATATGACGTACTTGGTATTGCCCTGTACCCGGCGGCAGCTTTCCCACTTAACACCGGTAGGAAACCCACCACCACCGCGTCCCCGCAGACCAGATTTCTTGACCTCATCAATTATCCCTCCTGAGGACATCTTAAAAAGAGCTTTACTCAAAGCAGAGTAGCCACCGATAGCAAGGTAGTCATCAATATTATTAGGGTCAATCTTTCCATTGGAACCGAAGACAAGTCGCTCCTGGTTCTTATAGAAGGGGATTTCAGATTCATAAATTATCTTTTCATTGGTGTGAGCATCAGTGTAGAGTAAACGTTCAATGATATTTTCCCCCTTTATAGTCTGGGAGATGATTTCAGGAACATCCTCTGGTTTTGCATGTAAGTAACATATTCCCTCAGGGTAAATGACTATAATGGGGCCTCTCTCACAAAATCCGTGGCAGCCTGTCTTTCTGAAGTCTACCTTGGCGCTTAATCCTTGTTTTTTAATCTCTTCTTCAATACTAAGAGCAACTTCCTCACTGCCAGAAGCACGGCAAGCAGTCCCAGAACATAATGTAATACAAGTCTTATTAGGGTCCCTAGCTGCCAGTATTGATTTTCTTTTTCCCTCTAGCTCATCAGGGGAGCTTAACCTGTTCAATATCCGTTCCTTTCCATAACTAATCGTAGCTCTGTAATAATGGCTTAACTTTATCGCGCTTCATCAGACCTGAATACTTGTCATCAATTATTACTATAGGACCTAGAGCACAGGCTCCCACACAGTTAACCGTCTCCAGAGTGTATTTAAGGTCTTTGGTTGTTTCACCTGGCTTAATCCCCAACTCCTGTTCAATCGTTTCCAGAACCTTAACCCCACCTCTAACGTGGCAGGCAGTGCCTAGACAGACATTGATTAAGTGGCGTCCCCTTGGCTTCAGGCGAAACGCCTTAAAAAAGGTGGCTACGCTATAGACCCGACTCAACGGGACACCTAAACCCTGGCTAACCTGTATTATGGCTTCCTTAGGCAGATAATTGTATTCTGTCTGGATGTCTTGCAAAATAGATACTAATAATCCCTTGTCACCCTGGTGTTTGTCCAGTATTACCTCTATCTTCTCCTCCAATTGTTTAACCTCTGTGTTCATGCTGCTTTCTCCAGGAGCCTAGAATATTCCTCCCTCACCCTCTCCTGTATTATACGTATATTATCCTTATCCAGGTGTCTGAATCTCCCTTGTAGCTTCAAGTAATCTTGGACCGGTCTCAATTGGGATGGAGCAAAACTTAATTTATATTTGCCCTTCTCTACTTCATATAGTGGGAATACCCCTGTTTCTACTGCCAAGCGACCTAGCCTGACCGTTAAATCAGGAGCAGACCGCCAACCAGTGGGACAAACAGACAGGATGTGAATATAAGCTGGTCCCCTAGTGGCTACTCCCTTTGCTACCTTAGCCATCAAATCAAACGGATAGCTGGGGCAGGCAGTAGCTACATAAGGGATATCATGAGCAGCGGCAATGGCTGGCATATTCTTCTTCCAGGTAACCTGCCCTATGCTTATTTTGCCAGCGGGAGAGGTTGTCGTCGAAGCACCATAGGGGGTAGCTGAAGACCGTTGAATTCCAGTATTCATGTAGGCTTCATTATCAAAGCAGATATAAAGGAAGTTATGACCTCTCTCAAAGGCTCCAGATAGTGCCTGAAGCCCAATATCACTGGTACCGCCATCACCAGCCATAGCTACTACCTTAACATCCTGTGGCGAGCGTCTTCCCTTCTTTGTCATAACCTTTAAGCCGGCTTCTATGCCAGAAGCTACTGCTGCTGTATTCTCAAACAGGGTATGAATCCAGGGAACGCGCCAGGAGGTATAAGGAAGTTGTGATGAAATGATTTCTATGCAGCCGGTAGCATTAACCATAATTACATTCTGACCTAATGCTTTACAGACTAGTCTTACTGCTAAGGCTTCACCACAACCAATGCAAGCTCGATGACCGGGGGCAAAAATTTCCTTCTTGGTTACCAATCGAGGAACATAAATGGCATATTTCTCCATTATTCCCTTACCCCAAACATTTCAAATTCTTGCTCACTCCCCGTCTGTGAAATTTCTATACCCCTATTAATTATTTCCTCAAATCCGTCAGCGGTAATATCTCTGCCGCCCAAACCGCCAACGAAGCTTACCACCTTTGGCTTTTTATCCTCATTATATAAGGCTGCCTTAATCTCTGAACAAACTGGACCACCGGGACCACCAAAGGAAAGGGCTCTATCTAATACAATAAGAACCTCAGCATCCTTAACCGCCTGGCGGATTTCTTTAAAGGGGAAAGGTCGCCACAAGCGAAGCTTTATTAGTCCAACCTCCCTGCCTTCTTTTCGCATCCTGTCTATAGTTGTCATTGCCGTCTCGCTAAAGCTCCCCATAGTTAATAGAAGCACCTTGGCATCTTCACTGTGGTAGCTTTCTACCGGGGAGTAATGTCGCTTAAAGCGACTACCAAATTCACTCCAGCACTGGAGAATTACTTTCTTGGACGCTCTTAAATTTATCTCCTGTGCCATTTTTGTCTCTGAGTATATGATAGGTGGGGCAAAGGCTCCCATAGTTACCGGCTTATCAGGATTTAGCGGCAAGGGATATTTATATGGGGGGATAAATTGGTCAACCTCGCTCTGCTCCGGCATGTATATAGGTTCAATCATATGTGATAGGTGGAATCCATCCAGGTGAACCATTACTGGAAGCAAAACCTTCTCGTCTTCAGCAATGCGGAAGGCACAGAGGACATTGTCAATAGCCTCCTGACCATTTTCCACAAATATCTGAATCCAACCGGTATCGCGGACAGCCATAACATCAGAGTGGTCACCCCAGACACTCAACGGTGCTGATAACGCTCGGTTAACTACTGTCATAACTACTGGCAGCCGCATTGATGAAGCAACATATAATACCTCATGCATCAGCTCTAGCCCCTGACCAGCAGTAGCGGTAAATGTCCTCGCCCCGACGGCTGATGCCCCAAGGCAGGCACTCATTGCTGAGTGTTCCGACTCAACAGGAATATACTGGGCATCCAACTCACCATTAGCTACTAGCTCAGCCAGGTGTTCTACAATATGAGTTTGAGGAGTAATGGGATAAGCAGCCACAACATCAACATCAGCCAGTTTAGCGGCATCAGCAATAGCCAGTGAGACCTCAATACCTATTCTCTTTGCCATTACTCCTCCTCATCCACCATAGTAATAGCCTGCGTCCAGCACTCCCTGGCACAAATACCGCATCCCTTGCAGTAAAATAGATTAGCCTCAAAATACCCCTCAGCGTTCTGCTCAACGCACCCCTCGGGGCAAAAGAGCTGACAGATACCGCATTTTATGCATTTATTGCTATTAAAGATTGGTCTCTGCGACCTCCAATCCCCAGTCCGGTATTGGTTGGCATTACCTGGCTCGATTACAATTGAGCCAATTTCCAGGTCTTTCCAGGTTATTTCACTTTCCGGTTTAGTCAATTACTCTTATCCTCCGTCACTAGGGTTTCCTCATAGGCTCTTTGCATAGCATTAATATTTCTCTCAGCTAGGCGACCGAACCGACGCCGTAAAGGCTCAAGCAAGGATTCTAATTTAACAACTCCGGTAGCTCTTAATAAGGCTCCAATCATAGCAGTATTAACGATAGGAACCCCTAACAGCTCTCGGGCAATCTTGGTAGCATCAATTGTGGCTAGCGACCAGTTAGTGCTAACTTCCTGCCTGAGCTGCTCTGCTTGCTTGCTGGTATTAACCACTACTATTCCCTTGGTTTTAAGTCCTGAGGTAACATTCACAATGCGTAATAGACCAGGGTCAAGCACTACTACTACATCGGGTTGAGCAATTTCAGCTCTCACCCTGATAGGTTGTTTACCGCTAATTCTGACGAAGGCTAAGACTGGTGCTCCCCTCCTTTCTGGGCCAAAGCTAGGGAAGGCCTGGGCATACTTACCCTCATCTATAGCCGCCCGTGCCACTAGCTCAGCAGAAGTAACCGCCCCCTGTCCACCACGACCGTGCCATCTA
>DAOWKM010000064.1 GCA_030643695.1 Dehalococcoidia bacterium
ATCTCTTGGCTTTCGGGGGGAGGCACTACCCAGCATAGCCGCTGTGGCTCAGGTAGACATTGTTACCTGTGCTGCCGAGGAGTCAGTAGGCACTCATCTCGGCTTGAGGGATGGGGTTGTGGTTAGCCGGGGCAGCCAGGGACGCTCTCAGGGGACTACAGTTACGGTGCGTAACCTCTTCAGCAAGGTGCCGGCAAGGTTAAAATTCCTTAAGTCACCAGCTACCGAAAATAGCCATATAGCTAATGTAGTCAGTCAGTATGCCCTTGCCTTCCCTGAGGTTAAGCTTGCCTTATCTATTGATGGCCGGGTAGCGCTGAGAACACCGGGTAGCAATCAGCTAATAGATAGTATAATTGGAGTTTATGGTTTAGAGGTTGCCCAGAACATGCTGGAGATTAAGGATGGGGGGTGGGAAGGTAGGACATCAGCTTCATTACCTCTGGTAACGGGGATGGTAGGCTCGCCGGCAATAAGCCGCTCCAATCGGGATTACCTTAGCCTGTTTGTCAATCGCCGCTGGGTAACTAGCCGAATGCTGGCTTGGGCGGTAGAGGAGGCTTATCATGGGCTGCTGATGCAGGGGAAACATCCGGTGGCTATCATCAATATTTCACTATTGCCGGAAGGGGTAGATGTTAATATTCATCCGAGCAAGGCTGAGGTGAAATTCCACAATGAGCATATGGTTTTTGGCGTTATCCAGAAAACAGTCCGGCGGGCTTTAATGGAACAGGTGCCAGTGCCTAAAATTGAGGAGGTAGCTGCAGCCTATGGAGTATCAAGGCAGGCATTATGGACATCACCGGTAGGTAGTGATAGCCCGGCTACTTCGCCACCGGTAATTTCTCAGACTCCTGCTGTATCTCTGCCCGTTCTACGGGTATTGGGACAACTGGCCAGTAGCTATATTATCGCTGAGGGACCTGACGGCTTATATCTTATTGACCAGCATGCTGCCCATGAGCGAATCCTTTTTGAGCAGATTAACCAACAGAGGTCGCAGCAAGAGATAGAGGTTCAAGGACTGCTTGAGCCGGTAACGGTTGAGGTTAATCCCAGACAGGGGGAAGTGCTGAAATCTCACTATGAAAGCCTAGCCGAATTTGGTTTCTCTATTGAGCCTTTTGGTGATAGAACCTATCTGGTCAGGGCGGTGCCGGCTCTGCTTTATGACAAAGACTGGATAGGGGTGTTGGGGGAACTATTGGATTCCCTATCGGGAGGGGATAAGGGTGATTGGGCGGAGAGTATAGCTATATCCATGGCTTGCCATAGTGCGGTGAGGGCGGGGCAGGCATTGACCGACGACGAAATGGGTGAACTAATCCGGCAACTGGAGCAGGTGGCGAATCCACATACCTGTCCCCATGGTAGGCCAACCATAATTCACCTGAGCTCAGAGCAGTTGAAGAAGGAGTTTGGCAGAAGGTAGTTAACTGCCGCCGGGTTTTGTCAGGGGGATTTTAGCAGCACACAGCGGGCAATCCTGTGGCAGGTAGGTTGGAGTTATAGCTCGGTAACAACTGAAAAAGGGAATGCCGAAATCTATTCCCTGCTCGGAGCGGTCAACTAACACACCGATACCTATCACTATGCCGCCTTGTTTGGTTACTGCTGCCATAACCTGGCGTATAGAGTCGCCGGTAGTAGTGATGTCGTCAACAATGAGGACTCGTTCACCGGGGTTGATGGTGAAGCCTCGCCGGAAAGCCCGCTGTTGAGTACCTACCTTCTCAGCAAATATACCGCGCACCCCTAACTGCCTGGCTACTTCAAAAGCTAGAATGATGCCGCCAGTAGTTGGCCCGGCTACTACCTGAATTCTTTGCCTGCGGAAGTGGGTGGCAATTATACGGCAGAGCTGCTCAGTGTAATTGGGGAATTGCAAAACCCGGAACTTCTCCCAGTAGATAGGGGAATGTAACCCGGAAGCAAGCAGGAAGTGCCCGTTAAGTATCGCCCCCGATTTTTGAAAAATTTCCTCTACATTGGTCATTAATCTATACCCTTCAAGCTATTCTATTAAGCACTATCTGGGGACAAGCCCCCATCTAGCCGGTGGCCAAATTACTAACCAGACTTTGCCAATTATATTTTGGCGGGGTACTGTTCCCCATCTATGGGAATCATAGGCATTATTACGGTTATCGCCGAGAACAAAATATTCATCCTCAGGGATTTTTTTCTGGGGGAAGGTATAGTTAGGAGGTTCTTTAATATAGGGCTCGTCCAGTTTTGAGCCATTAATATACACTGCGCCCGATTTTACCTCTACAGTATCGCCAGGTGCTGCAATGACACGCTTGATGTAGGTTAATTTTGGGTTAAACGGCGGGTGTAGTATAATTACATCGCCTCTTTCTGGTTCATGGAAATGATAAACCGCTTTATTAACTAATAGTCGTTCTCCCTCCTGGAAGTTAGGCTCCATGCACCTGTAGACGACAACATAACCCTGAAAAGTGGTTTGTAACAGGATGGTGACTACTACTGCCAGTATTAATATTCCCAGAATCTCACGGAGAAAAGTTCTCATTTTAGTGCCACTTCTTCTAGATTTAGGTCTAATTATACCCTATCTATTTTTGTCTTTCTAGGGGTGAGGTTAATAAAACCTCGTTGGGGGCTAGTGTTGCACTTTTTGAGAAAGGGATGCTAGAATGACCACAGTATGGACTATATGGAGCAGGCACTTTCTTTAGCTAAATTAGCTTTGGGGCAGGCTAGTCCTAACCCTGCGGTGGGGGCGATAGTGGTTAGTAATGATGTGATTGTCGGACAAGGGTATACTCAGCCGCCAGGCTCGTGGCATGCTGAGGTATCAGCCCTGAAGCAGGCAGGAGAGAAAGCCCGAGGGGGTGTGATGTATGTTACCTTGGAGCCTTGTTGTCACTATGGTCGCACCCCACCATGTAGTCAGGCAATCATTGCTGCTGGCATCACCGAGGTCCATCTGGCGATGATTGACCCTAATCCTTTAGTTTCAGGGCGAGGGAAAGAGGAGCTGGAGGGGGGAGGTATTAGGGTATATGTGGGCGAGCATGAAGAGGAGGCTAAAGAGATTAATGAGGCTTATACTAAGTTCATTACTACTGGCATGCCCTTTGTTACGGCTAAGTTTGCTATGAGCCTGGATGGGAAGATTGCTACTAAAAGTGGTGATTCTAAATGGATTAGTGGTGAGGAGGCGAGGAAGTATGTCCATAATTTGCGTTATACCTCTGATGCTATTATGGCTGGAGTGAATACTATTCTGATTGATGACCCTCGTCTTACCTGTAGGTGTGGTGGTGGGAGGGGAGGAACAGCCAAAAAGCAACCGCTCCGGGTAATTGTGGATGGTAAAGGACGCACGCCATCAACTGCCAGGGTATTCAGTGAGCCAGGCAAGGTGCTTCTGGCACTGGGCAGGTCGGTTAAACCACAGGAGGCAAAGGATTTTACCCAGGTTGGTGCTGAATTATTAGAATTACCTTCAGAAGGAGAACTAGTAGACCTGGAAAGGTTGCTAAGGGCGTTAGGTAAACAGGAAATCACCAGTGTTTTGGTAGAGGGTGGTGGAATTCTTCTCGGCTCTCTGTTTGACGGTGGGCTCGTGGATAAGGTTATTGCTTTTATTGCCCCTGTTATCATTGGTGGGAGGGAGGCAAAAACGGCTGTTGGTGGTAAAGGGGTTGATAAAGTGGTAGACTCATTTAAGCTAGAGCGTGTTAAGGTAGAAAAACTTGGTGAAGATTTGATGGTTAGTGGATATGTTAAGGGGTAAGCATGTTTACCGGGATTGTAGAGGAAGTAGGTAGGGTTACCTCAGCTCAATCTAGGAATCTGGTTATCGCTGCCAGCAAGGTTCTTCAGGGAATGGAACTGGGGGAAAGCATTGCCATTAATGGGGTGTGCCTGACGATAACTGACCTTAATACTGGTTCATTTTCTGTTGATGTTATGACGGAGACATTAAAGCGGACTAACCTTGGACTAATTTGTGCCGGGGACGAAGCTAATCTGGAACGACCTCTAACTCTAGGAAAGCCGCTAGGTGGGCACTTAGTGCAGGGGCATGTGGATAATACAGGAAGGGTAGCCTCAGTTATACGGGATGGTGAGACAATGCTTTTCAGGTTTGAAGCCCCTCCCCAATTGATGCGCTATATAGTGGAGAAGGGCTTTATTGCTATTGATGGAATTAGCCTGACGGTGGTAACCAAGGATACCAGCTCGTTCCGGGTTTCCATCGTTGACTATACCCAGAGAAATACTATTTTAGGTAGCCGGCAGGTGGGTGACCTGGTTAATCTAGAGGTGGATATTATTGCCAAATATGTGGAACAGCTCAGCCAGGGTGGCGACAGGGGTATAACCATTGATTTTCTAGAGAAGAACGGCTTTTTAGTGGGTTAATCTATTCAAGGAGAGGCAAGTATGGGTTTATCAACCATTCCTGAAGCTATTAAGGATATAAAGGCAGGCAAGTTTATCATTATCGTTGATGATGAGGAGAGGGAAAATGAGGGTGACCTAGCCCTGGCTGCTGAGAAGGTTAGTGCTGAAGCGATTAACTTTATGACACAGCAGGCTAGGGGGTTGATTTGCTTGCCAATAATAGGTGAGCGACTTGATGAGTTGGGGATTCCTATGATGGTAAGGGAGAATACCTCAAAGTTTTCCACAGCTTTTACTGTATCCGTTGAGGCTAAACATAGAGTAAGCACTGGCATCTCGGCACCAGATAGGGCAGAGACAATAAAGGCGGTAATCAACCCGACTACCAAGACTGAAGATTTAGTTCAGCCGGGGCATATGTTTCCCCTGCGGGCTAGAGAGGGTGGTGTCCTGGTGCGAGCCGGGCATACTGAGGCTATAGTTGACCTAGCCAAGCTGGCTGGGCTTTATCCCGCCGGAGTTATCTGTGAGATTTTAAATGAAGATGGCTCTATGGCACGACTGCCCCAGCTTGAGGTAATGTCACAGAAATATGGAATTAAGGTTATAAGTGTAGCTGACCTTATTGCCTATCGTCGCCGGCACGAAAGGCTGGTGCACCGAGTAGCTGAGGCTAACTTCCCCACGAAATATGGTGAGTTTACTGCTATCGCTTTTAAAAGTGATATAGACCCTGATGAACACTTAGCCTTAGTAATGGGGGATATATCTACTGAGGAGCCGGTGTTAGTCCGGGTTCATAGTGAATGTATTACTGGTGATGTATTCGGTAGCCTTCGCTGTGATTGCGGTGAGCAGATTGCTGTGGCGATGCGCTGTATTGCTAAGGAGGGGCGAGGCGTTTTCTTGTATATGAGGCAGGAAGGGCGGGGTATTGGCTTCCATAACAAGATTCGTGCTTATGCCCTTCAGGATGAAGGACTGGACACAGTTGAGGCTAATCTGTCATTAGGCTTTGCTCCAGACTTGCGGGACTATGGTATTGGTGCCCAAATTTTGGTTGAGCTGGGTCTACATAAGGTTCGACTACTCACTAACAATCCCAAAAAGGTGATAGGCTTGGAAGCCTATGGGTTAGAAGTCGTGGAGATAGTACCCATTATCATCTCTCCTAATCCTCATAATCGCCATTACCTGGAGACAAAGCAGAAAAAATTGGGGCATCGCTTAGAAATACCGAGTGTAGCTGGGAGTCAGGGTAGCAATAATGAAATTGTTTATCAGGGGAAGGTTGAGGGGAATTAAGTAATAAGGAGGAAGTTAATGAACAAGTGTTTTGAAGGTATGTTACTGGGCAAGGGGCTGAAGTTTGGGCTGGTTGTCTCCCGTTTTAATGAATTTATTACTAAGAGACTGCTTGATGGAGCACGAGACGCCCTGCTTCGTCACGGTGTTAACGATGAGGATATAGACATTGCTTGGGTGCCAGGTTCATTTGAAATTCCATTAATAGCTAAGAAATTAGCCCAGATTAAGCGCTATAATGCTGTTATCTGCCTTGGTGCTGTAATTCGTGGTGGCACACCTCACTTTGAATTCATTGCCACTGAGGTAAGTAAGGGCATTGCTAAAGTGGGTTTGGAGACGGGGTTGCCTATTATTTATGGCGTGATTACCGCTGATACCCTAGAGCAGGCTATTGAGCGAGCCGGAACCAAGGAAGGCAATAGAGGCTTTCAGGCTGCGGTGGAAGCCATTGAAATGGCTAACCTGGTTAAGGGTATAGACTAATGGTTAACTCTAGTCAGTAACCTTATAGACTATGTCCCCTCTTCTCACCCGCTCGCTGACTTTAACGCCAACAGCATCTCCTGCTTTAGCCTGTTGGACATCCACATTATCAATCTGCATTGAGTCAACAGCGAGTTCAATGTCAGTAGTATGACCCTTGATGTGGATTTTCTCACCCAGTTTCAGTGTTGCTGTTAGCCCAATGCCGGCGACCACAGGTCTGGAGAAGAAGTCAGTTACCTTTCCGATTTCTACCTCAGGCATTTGGGTACCTCCTTTATGTTTAGTGCCGGATAGGTTACTATATTGCCGTTAATTTAGTATATGCTATCTGGTTAGCATAAATCAATACTGTGGAAGAATTTATTTTACTATCTAATCCTTTGACATAGTATTACTGGTCACATATAATTAGTTAAGTCATGATTGCTGGAAGGTGCAACTTTGGCAAAGAAAAAAGAATCTAGCTTGGTTGGTCGGGAAGAAGCGCTGGATATTGAACATATTAGAAGGCGTCTGGATATGCTAGACCAGCGTTTAGATAATATCGACTCGGTGGTTACCGCACTAGTTGAACGAGTAATGAGCCAGCCTATTACCCTTAATATAACCTGCCCTAACTGTGGCACGAATATAGAATTTGCCATTATCGGTAAAGAGAAGCCAGGGTGATGGTGCCGATAATATGAAGTCTTAGAGAATAGGTGAAATAGAAGCTATCTGCCCTCCGCCAATTTCTTGTCTAGGACTTTTGGTGCCTCATTTAGCAGGCGGTAGTTTATATCCCTGATAACCTCAAAAATCTGCAGTGGCAAACCTTGCTCGGTTATAAAGCTGATAAAGGCATCCAAATCCTTGGGTAGACACTCATCCCGAAATCCTCTGCTGTTGGGGTTGACAACTAGCTCATCACTATCCCCAATCCTGGGGTCCAGAGAGACTCC
>DAOWKM010000036.1 GCA_030643695.1 Dehalococcoidia bacterium
ACATTGGCGGTATTTGAGAACCGAAGTACAGCAGTACAAAGCATAGGCATAAAAGGTTCGTGAAGGTGAATAATATCAAAATTTTCTTCAGCCAGTACTGCCTTTATTCTAGAGGCTAGCCTGAGTGATATAGTAATACGAGCAATTGAACCACTAGTGGGAATAGGTCGAGGCTTACCAATAGGTATGAACTTATCACCAAAATCAGGAACCACTTTAGATGCGGGAGCAATGACCTTAACCTCATGACCCATCTTGGTAAGCTGATACTCTAGTGCGGAAATATGATTAGTTACACCACCGGGGTAAGCAAAGTCATAAGGGGAGACTAATGCAATCTTCACCAGTAGCTACTTAAACCTCCCTGCCGGCTCACTTAGATGGCTTTCCCTTTTCAGCCTTCTGAGCACTAACAATGAACTCTTCCACCATCTGACGAGCCTCGTCATCGGTATACTGAATAGGCGGCGATTTCATAAAGTAAGCCGAGGGAGCTACCAGTGCCCCCTTTAATCCCTGGTCTAAGGCAAGTTTACAGCACCTTATAGCATCAATAACCACCCCGGCTGAATTGGGGCTATCCCACACCTCAAGCTTTAGCTCCAGGTTCAGGGGAACATCACCAAAGGTTCGCCCTTCCATCCTGATATGACAAAACTTGCGGTCAGCCAGCCAGGGGACATAATCACTGGGACCGACATGGATATTATCGGGGTCAAGCTTGTAGTCCAATTGAGAGGTAACGGAATTAGTCTTAGATATCCTCTTAGATTCCAGACGCTCCCGCTCCAACATATTTAAGAAATCGGTATTGCCACCAAAGTTTAATTGATAGGTTCGCTCCAGTCTAACTCCGCGGTCCTTAAACAACCTAGTAAGCACACGATGGACAATAGTGGCTCCCACCTGAGATTTTACATCATCACCAATGACGGGGAGACCCCTTTCAATAAAACGCCCCTGCCAATACTTCTCCCGGGCAATAAAGACTGGGATACAATTAATAAAGCCACAACCTGCCTCCAGCACCTGCTCAACATACCACTTGGTCGCCTCCTCGCTCCCCACTGGCAGGTAATTAAGCACCACATCAGTCTGAGTTTCCTTGAGAATCTTAACTATATCAACCGTTGCCCCCGGTGCCTTCTCTATTATTTGAGATAGATACTTCCCTAGACCATCATGGGTCATGCCGCGTTGAACTTTAACACCCGTAGCCGGCACCTCACCAAATTTAAAGGTATTATTAGGCGAAGTAAAAATTGCCTGCGCTAAGTCTTTGCCAACCTTGTTCTTATCAATATCAAAGGCAGCTACGAAATTGATATCACTTATATGATACCCCCCCAGATTAACATGCATGAGCCCAGGCACAAATTCAGTCTCTTTCGCCTTGTTATAATAGTAAACCCCCTGAACTAATGAGGAGGCACAATTACCTACTCCTATTATAGCTACATTGATATTACCCACAGTTAGCCCCATCTCCTTTCTAGCCACAAAAAATCATCACTATACCTTACCGGCAGCAACATTATAACCGATTGGATTCAAAAAACTACTTTAATTAGGAAAACCAATTCTTAACGAGGCTTCACTTTCCTCCGATAAATGACCTTAACACAAATACTTTAATTTAGCTCCGACCAATCCTAAATACTTTAGTCCCGCATACCGGACAGACCCCCTGTGTAGCTGGTCTCCCGTTCTTCAGGGTAACACGCTGAGGGTTCTTTATCTCCACCTTTCTTCTACACTTAAAACAAAATGCCTGCACCTTTCATTACCTCCTTTTTAATATTGATTAAACCATATCCCTATTATACGCAAGCTGTCAAGGGCTTGGGAATACTTTAGCTACTAATTATTTACCGAAAAAATCTTCCTGGGTTGCCACTGCCCTCTTTCAGGATTGAAACGTAGCATACCTAAGAAGCAACCATCAGGAGAATAGACACGACAATAATTTTCAATAGAAGATGAAGCCGAGGAGTGCTGTTCAAGATAACCAGTCCCCCCACTGCTGTCCAAAACCAAAGGGCGCCCATTCCTTATAATCTGTTCCGTGCTATCACTGACAACCATAGCTGCCCAATGTAAAAGCATGCTATCTATAGGATAAAGAAGGTGTTGCCAGTATCTATAGCGGAAGGCATCCTCAAGTTGGGACACTGAAACGGCATCCCTTATATCAAAAAGACCGCACCTCAAACGGACCAGGTTCCTCAAATTAGCGCCACAACCCAGGGTCTGCCCTAAATCATGAACCAGGGAGCGGATATAAGTACCCCTACCACATTCTACCTCTATAGTAGCTATAGGTGGTTGCCACTCTATAAGCTCCAGATGATAGATTTTAGCCAGCCGACTTTTCCGGTCAACACTGATGCCAGCCCGTGCCAATTCATAAAGTCGCTTACCATGATATTTAACAGCACTATACATCGGGGGGGTCTGCTGGATTAAACCACAGAAAGAGGTAAGCACCAGCTCCAATTGCCCCCGGTTAATCCCAGAAGGGTCTGCCTGGTAGGTAATCTTGCCACTGGCATCATAAGTGTCGGTAGCCACCCCCAATTCAATCTCAGCTCGATAAACCTTGGTAGCATTCACCAAAAACTCGGCAACCCGTGTCCCTTGGCCAAGGCAAACAGGTAAAACACCGGTAGCTGTTGGGTCAAGGGTGCCAGCATGTCCAACACGCCGCTCCCCACTCAGCCGTCTAACCAAAGCAACAATGCTAAACGAGGTCCTACCCCAGGGCTTATTAATATTTAGTATGCCATCCACAGCTTCTTTAGCCGCCTTTATCCAGGCTAACCCTATCAATTAGCTCTAAGAGGTGAGCCCCCCGTTCAATAGAATCATCCCATTGGAAGCTCAGTTCAGGAATATGCCGTAACCTCAGATGCTTGGTCAACTGGCGACGAAAGAAACCTGAAGCTGAAACTAGAGCGCTTAAGATCTTCCGCTTTTCTTCCTCGCTACCCATACAACTGACAAATACCTTAGCATGCTTCAGGTCAGGAGAGGTGGAAACGCCGGTCACGGTAATAAAATTGCCAAGTCGTGGGTCCTTAACTTGGCGCTGAAGTAACTCACTAATTTCCTGGCGAATGAGGTTATTCACCCGCTCAATACGATGTGCCATGATTATTAATCTACTTAACCAACTTTCTCTCTTCGGAAAAATTCTAATCTATCACCAACTTGAAACTCGCTGAAGTCTTCAATACCCACCCCACACTCATAGCCAGCCACCACCTCCCTAACGTCATCCTTAAAGCGCCTCAGACTGCTAACAGTAGATTCACACGCCACTTGTTCTTGCCGCCACAGCCTAGCTGAGACACCCCGAGTTATCTTACCCTCGGTAACATAGACACCGGCTACCATTTCCCTTTTACCCACCGGGAAAACAGCTCTCACCTCAGCACGTCCCTCGATAACTTCGCTATATGTGGGCTCTAACATACCCTTGAGTGCTTTACCCACATCATCTTCCAATTGGTAAATCACATCATAGTAACGGATGTCTACACCTTCCATATCAGCCAATCGCTGGGCTCCAGCCTCAGAGCCAGTACTAAAACCAATGATGAGCCCCTTAGATGCTATAGCCAACATAACATCACTCTCAGTGATATTACCACTGCCACTATGGATAATCCTGACCTGGACCTCATCTGTTCCCAACTGTTCCAAAGAACTTCTTATCGGTTCAATACTGCCTTGAACATCAGTTTTGAGGATAACATTAAGCTCTTTTACTTGGCCAGCACTTACTTGGTCATAGAGGTTACTAAGGCTCACTGATTTTGGCTCCTGTTGCCTCTCCAGTTGGCACTTTTGTATTAGAGCCCGAGCCTGGTGTTCACCAGCCACAACAGTTAGGGTATCCCCCGCCTGAGGCACACTATCTAAGCCAAGGATTTCAATCGGAGTAGCTGGCTCGGCCTTCCTTACCCGTTTGCCCCTGTCGTTAAACATAGCCTTTACTCTACCCCATATAGTTCCAGCTACCGTAGTATCGCCAAGCCTTAAAGTTCCAGCATGAACCAGCACGGTAGCTAACGGTCCCTTAGTCTTGTCCAGCTTGGCTTCAATAACTACCCCTACTGCTGGTTGAGAAGGATTTGCCTTAAGGTCCTCCATCTCAGCCACAACCAGAAGGTTTTCCAACAAATCAGAGATGCCTATCGTCTCTTTAGCCGAAATGGGAACACAGACTATATCACCTCTCCACTCCTCAATAAGCAAACCACTATCAGCCAGTTGTTGCTTAACCAGCTCAGGATTAGCCTCGGGCTTATCAATCTTATTAATAGCCACCACAATAGGCACCTCAGCTGCCCGGGCATGGTCTATAGCTTCCAGAGTCTGCGGCATTACTCCGTCATCAGCCGCCACCACCAGAATAACAATGTCAGTTACCTGAGCTCCATGAGCTCGCATTGCCGTAAAAGCTTCATGACCCGGGGTATCTAAGAAGGTAATCTTCTGCCCATTGACTTCTACTTGATAGGCACCAATATGCTGAGTAATGCCCCCGGCTTCAGTAGCCATTACATTAGTTTGTCTAATAGCATCCAGAAGTCTGGTCTTGCCGTGATTAACATGCCCCATAATAGTAACTACCGGAGGTCGTGGTCGTAGACCGCCAAGCTCCCCCCCTTGCTGACGCCGCTTGAGCTCACTAGCAACACTGGTTGACCTTCGAGCTGCCCGGGGCTCAGGGTGCGCCTCATAGCCAAGGTTTACCGCCACGGCAGCGGCTGCTTCATAGCCAATGACCTGATTAATATTAGCCATAATGCCGTTTCTCATTAGTTGTTTAATAATATCTATGGCACTAACCTGCAAAAGGTCAGCCAACTGCCTTACACTTAAGGTATGGGGAATCTCAATCAACTGCGCCGAGGAGCTCCCACTAACCTCTTCGCCCGAGGATTCCACAACCTTAACTGGTTCACCTGCCTTGGTCACTAATTAACTCCTTGTAGAAGGTCTTTCCCATATTTAATAAGCTGTTCCCGATTATCCTGAGTAAGAGTAGTCCGCAGAGTGTGCTCTAACCGACCACCCTTCAACCCAACCTCCCAGCATTGTTGTCCCCGACATAAATAAGCGCCACGCCCTGCCCTCTTGCCACTAGTATCAACCTGCACACTCCCATCGGAAATACGCACCAAACGGATTAGCTCCCGCTTAGCCTTTACCTCACGACAAGCCACGCAAGTCCGCTGTGGTATATGCTTCCTAATACTCTTCTTCATCATCTGCCGAAACTCTTGACTCCCGGCGTAGTTTCTTAAGCCTGATACCATCCTCAGCACCCCCCTTACCTTGGGTGCCCTTCTTTTTCTTCTTCCTTGATTTAGCCTCAGGTTTAATTGGTGCCGGCACCAAAATATCCTCAGCAAACCGAAGCTGAGGTTTCTTCTCAGTTACTTGCTGTTCCAAAGGGGTAGGGGGAGAAACAAATGCTGCTTCCTCTGTTGGCTGGGCAGAGACTAAGGCTGGCTCCCTAACTGGTGCTTCAGCTGGAAGCTCCTCACCAGTTACTGCTGCCTCTTCTGTTTCGGTTAAAAGTCTACCTGCCTCCACTCTCTCTGCCTCAGCCGCTGAAGCACTTTTAATGTCAATTCGCCACCCAGTGAGTTTAGCTGCTAGTCTAACATTCTGTCCCTCCCTACCAATAGCTAATGAAAGCTGCTTATCAGGGACAACCACCGTAGCTACTCCCCCCTCACTATTCAACTCAACACTCACTACCTGAGCTGGGCTAAGAGCACTGGCAATAAAGGCAGAGGCATCTGGGTTCCACATAACGACATCTATCTTTTCTCCATTTAACTCGTTCATAATATTCTGTATCCTAATACCACGCATCCCAACGCAGCAACCAACCGGGTCAATACCATCCTGACCGGCAGCTACCGCTACCTTACTCCGAAAGCCGGCTTCACGAGCCACCGATTTTACCTCCACTATTCCGTTATAAACCTCAGGGACCTCCAATTCAAAAAGCCGACGAAGCAAATGCGGGTGAGAACGTGACACCACCACCTGAGGTCCCCGGTTAGTCGGAGCTACTTCTAAAAGGTAAATCTTAAGTCGTTGACCTACTCGATATCTCTCACTACGCACCTGCTCAACTGCCGGCAGTATTGCCTCGGTTCTACCCAAATCAACAAATATCTGCTTGGGCTCAATACGCTGCACCATACCAGTGACCACATCACCTTCCTTATCAGCATATTCCTCATATACGGCACTATGCTCTGCTTCATGGAGTCGCTGCAGAATAACCTGTTTTGCCGTTTGAGCAGCAATACGCCCAGCATTATGCGGGGTAGACTCTACGAGAATAGTCTCGCCAACCTGCGCATTTGACCTGAGTTGGCGTGCCTCATCTAACGATACCTCGCAACGACTATCCACGGGTTGCTCAACCACAGTTTTCTCAGCCCACACCTCAACCTTGCCAGTAGCAGGGTCGATCTTAACCGAAATATTCTGGTTAGCAGCAAAATTATCCTTCCTATAAGCTGATACTAGTGCTGCCTCTACGGCGCCAATAACCACCTCCTTAGGCAAGTTCTTCTCAGCTGAGAGCTGAGTGATAGCCAGCAGAAAGTCGCTCTTCATCTCAGATTAAGACCTCCATTTTTCCTACATAACAAAAAAGTGGGGGTAAAACCCACTTAACTACGCAATATCTTTACTCATTAAAAGTATACCACAATCAATAGTTCTTGTAAACTATTTTTTAGAATTCCAAAGCCTAGAAATCACAGCGGTGTTAAGCTATAATAATTAAAGCGCTTCTCAAATGAGGAAGAGTTTTGGATTTAGAAAAATTAAAGGCTTCAGTCAGAGACGAGATAGATAGTCGCCGCCATCAGCTTGCTGAGTTAAGCCTAAAAATCCACTCCTGCCCCGAACTAGGTTTCCATGAGGTCAAGGCAGCTGACTGGCTAACCCAATACTTAGCGGAGAATGGCTTTTCTATAGAACGGGGCATCTGCGAGCTACCGACCGCCTTTAGAGGAAGTTATGGACAAGGAAAGCCAGCTATTGCCATCCTGGCTGAGTATGACGCCTTACCTGAGCTTGGTCATGCCTGTGGTCACAATCTAATAGCTGCCGGTGCTGTTGGCACCGGAGTAGCTTCTCGGTCAGCTATTGACCAATTCGGAGGCAGCATCCTGATTATCGGCACACCGGCTGAGGAGCTATATGGGGGCAAGGTAGTAATGGCAAACCGAGGAGCCTTTAACAATGTGGACATAGCTATGATGGTGCACCCGGGAACACATAATACCGCTACCACCGAAGCCCTTACCTGCCAGGCGCTAGATATTGAATTCTTTGGCAAAGAGGCTCACGCTGCATCTAAACCAGAGGCAGGTATCAATGCCCTAGAGGCAATGCTAAATTCCTTTGCCGCTATTAACTCACTCAGGCAGCACATTAAGGATAAGTCCCGCATCCATGGTATTATTACCGATGGCGGCACAGCAGCTAATATTGTTCCCGCTCATAGTGCTGGAACCTTCCTGGTGCGTGCTGAGAATGATGCCTACCTTGATGAACTGAAACAAAAAGTCCTAAATTGCTTTATCGGTGCTGCCACGGCTAGTGGAGCCCGCCTAGAATATAAGTGGGGTAACATCCGCTATGCCCCACTGCGTAATAATCTAACCCTGGCTCGATTATTCAAAGAAAATATGCAATCACTGGGGCGCAAGGTTAAACTCTCCGACCCTAATAAAGCTTTCGGTAGCACTGATATGGGTAATGTCAGTCAACTAGTGCCCAGCATCCACCCTTTCGTAGCCATAGCCCCAGAGGAAATAATAGCCCATTCTCCCCAATTCGCCTCGGCGGCTGCCTCGGAGGCAGGCATCCAAGGCCTCCTTGATGCCGCTAAGGCTCTAGCCATGACTGTTGTTGACCTGGTAGCCAAACCTGAAATAGTTATCGAGGTTAAAAGAGAGTTTCAACAAGAGAAATGATTAAGGTAGGTATTCCCAGAGCCCTACTCTACTACCAATACTACCCTATGTGGAAGACCTTCTTTGAAGAAATGGGAGCGGAAGTGGTAGTTTCACCACCAACTACCCAGACCATGGTGTCAGAAGGCTCATCACGGGTAGTAGCTGATACCTGTTTGCCAGTAAAGGTTTTTTGCGGTCATGTTCTTTCCCTAGTTGAAAAGTGCGACTACATTTTTATTCCTGCCGTCCGCAGTGTGAAAAGGAGGGTTTATAACTGCTCCAAGTTCCTTGGCTTGCCTGATATGACTAAAGCGGTTATCCCTGAGTCCCCGCCTATCCTAGATATAGATATTGATGTTAACCAGGGAAAGCGTAAACTGTATCATAACATTTATAAACTGGGGCGGCACTTCACCTGGAATCCGTTCAAGGTCAGGCAAGCCGCTATAGCTGCCTGGCAAAGCTTCTTAATTTATCAACGATTAATGTCCTGCCATAGATTAACACCGCCGCAGGCAATAGCTAAGATGACCGGTGAAATTGAGCCAAAGGCACCGTCTTTAACCCAAACCACTATCGCCCTCATCGGTCATCCTTATCTGCTCTATGATGAACACATAAACCACCGCCTCATCCACCGGCTGGAGCAGGCTGATAACAAGATATTAACCCCAGAGACGCTCACCAAAGAGGAGCTCCAGTCGGCTATAGCTAGACTGGTAGGCAGAGCCTACTGGACATACGAGGATGAAATAGTGGGTGCCGGAGGGCACTACTTACAAAGTGGAGCTGACGGAGTTATTGGCCTAATGACCTTTGGTTGTGGACCCGATTCGTTAATGATGGACATAGTGCGCCGGGCGAGTAAACTAGGGACTACCCCCTTTATGAGCCTTACCCTAGAGGAGCACACCAGTGAAGCCGGTGTAACTACTCGGCTGGAAGCCTTCCTTGATATGATACATAGAAGGAAAAGAAGGCAGGTAAAAGTATGCGCATAGGCATGCCCCATATGGGCAACTTATATATACCGTTTAAAGCTTTATTTCAAAGGCTTGGTGTTGACTTTGTAATACCACCAGTCAATAACCAGCATACCCTGTCTCTAGGGGTTAAGTATTCTCCGGAAGGGCTGTGCATTCCATTCAAGTTAACTCTAGGCAACCTGATTGAAGCTGCCGAGCTGGGGGCAGATACCCTGCTTGTACCTGGGGGCTCAGGCATCTGTCGCCTAGGCTATTATGTGACAATACAAGAACAAATCCTTCGCGACCTGGGATATAATGGTGAAATAATCAGTGTAGGGTTTTCCCAGCACAAGCTATCCGGCTTACTGAAGACAATTAAACACCTATCAAACAATGCCCCCTGGCCTAAGATTATCTCAGCCTTTCGTTTTGGCTTGGCTAAGCTAAACGCTATGGACAGAATAGAGCGGATAGTGCAAAAGGTACGCCCTGTAGAGGAGGTAAAGGGAACGGCTAATCAGCTATTTACTAAAGCGATTAATGCTATTGACAAGGCAAATGATTATGCTCCCTTGAAGAAGGTGCAAGTAGACTACATCAATCAGCTTAATCAAGTAACTAAGGATGACATTCAACCACTAATAGTGGGTGTCGTCGGGGAATTCTATGTATTACTAGAACCATTCTCCAATCTAGATGTGGAGAGTGAGTTGGGTAAGTTGGGGGTAGAGGTAAGACGGACAACCTTCATCTCAGAGTGGACTAAATTCACCCTGTTTCTTAATCCCCTGGGTGTAAATGAGAAAAAACGAATCCACAAGGCAGCCCTACCCTACCTCAAGCGGGATATCGGTGGCGATGGCTGGGAGTCAGTGGGGGAAAAGGTGCTTCACGCCAAGGAGTATGATGGTTTAATCCATTTAGCTCCCTTCACCTGTATGCCTGAGATAGTAGCTCAGAATATTATGCCATCAACCAAGGAGGATATCCCGGTGCTAACCATACTTTGTGATGAGCAGATAGCCAAACCGGGTTTGTCAACCAGGCTGGAGGCTTTTGTTGACCTGCTGGAACGCAAGCGGCGGGCACACAATAATTAAACGGTAAAAGGAGAGCTGATGGAAGCCTATTTAGGTATAGATGTTGGTTCAGTAACTACCAAGCTGGCGGTGTTGGATAAGAATGATAAGCTGGTTACCCACATCTACTTATTAACGCAGGGTAAACCTATTGAAATGGTGCAGCAAGGGCTGAAACAAATCAAACAGCAACTGCCTAAGGATGTTAACCTTCGCAGTGTGGCTACCACCGGGAGCGCCCGTTACCTAGCTGGAGTTATTGTCGGCGCCGATTTAGTCAAGAATGAAATTACCAGTCATGCTGTGGCTGCCTTACAGTATAACCCTGAAGCGCAAACTATCATTGAGATTGGGGGGCAAGATAGTAAGATTATCATCGTTAGAGATGGAATAGTAACCGACTTTGGGATGAATACGGTATGTGCTGCCGGCACCGGTAGCTTTCTTGACCATCAGGCACTACGCCTCAATATGACTATTGAGGAGTTCGCTAAGCGAGCATTAGATAGCGATACCCCGGTGCGTATTGCCGGGCGGTGCACCGTTTTTGCTGAATCGGACATGATTCATAAGCAACAAATGGGACACCGAACTGAGGATATTCTCTATGGTCTGTGTCAGGCATTGGTTCGTAACTACCTTAATAATGTTGGCTTAGGCAAGGAGATTAAACCCCCGATAGTATTCCAGGGTGGGGTTGCCTTTAACCAAGCTATAGTTAAGGCACTTCAAGAGGAACTTAACACCGAAATTATTGTTCCACTCCACCATGAGGTTATGGGAGCAATAGGTGCTGCCCTACTGGCACATGAAAGGATAGCCGATAACAACAACGGGAGTAAATTCAAGGGGTTTGGTGTAAGTGAAGTAAAATACCATACTTCCTCATTTATCTGTAAGGCCTGCCCTAACCAGTGTGAGATAGCCCAGATTTCCCTTAATGGGCAAGTTCTTGCCCGCTGGGGAGGTCGCTGTGACATATGGGAAAGGGACCCTAGTAGCCAGAAACTCTAAATTGGAAATCAAATCATGGGTGAAGAGGTAGTTATTATTGGTGGTGGTCCGGCTGGGCTTACTGCCGGGGATGGAGCCACCGCTGCTATCTATGCTGAAAAATTCATCACCGAATAAATAAAATCAAAGAAGAATTGCCCAATAAAGCTTTTACTCCGCCCCCGGGTGAAGTATAATTATAAAAAGGTAAAATTATGAAGGTCATTTTCCTGGAAGATGTGCCCAGAGTGGCTAGGGCTGGTGAGATAAAGGAAGTAGCCGATGGCTACGGCAGGAACTTTCTCATACCGAAAAGGCTAGCCCTATTAGCCAAGCCTTCGGCAGCTACCCTGGCAGAAACACAACGCAGAATAAAAGTCCAAACCGAGAGCGAGGTTGCTAAACTGGCTCAACATCTAGAAGGGAAGGAGATTAGTCTAAAAGTTCGGGTCGGAGCCAAAGACCGATTGTATGGCTCAATCACCAACGCCGATATTGCTAGTGAGTTGCAAAACACTACCGGGCTAGCTGTTGACAAAAGAAGGGTAGAGTTAGCCGAGCCCATTCGTCAACTTGGCAGCTATGAGGTAGCCATCAGACTAGCCAAGGATGTAATACCTAAAATAAAGGTTACGGTGACAGAAAAGGAGACAGAGTAGAGTGTATGGCGAAAAACTGCCACCACATGATATTGATGCCGAGGAAGCAGTGATTGGCTCGCTGCTAATAGATGGCACCGCCATTTATAAAATTGCTACTCTCCTAAACCAGCCAGACTTCTACCATGAACAAAATCAATGGCTATATGGGGCGTGCCTATCGCTTTACCAGCGTAATGAGGCAATAAACCAGATTACGGTAGCTCAAGAGCTAGACCGTCAAAAGAAACTGGAGGCGTGTGGCGGTGCTGCCTATTTAAGTCACCTAATAGCTAATTGTCCTACCTCTCTTGATGTTGAGCATTATGCTCAAATTGTCTATCGCCTGTCGGTAATGCGTCACTTAATTAATGCCGCTAATCAAATTGAGGCTATCGGTTATGAGGCAGACCCGAATGTTGATGCCAGCCTTAGTCGGGCTGAGGATATACTGTTCAGGCTGCGTCATGGGCAAAGTCCCCGAGGCTTCATCCATATCCGCCAAGTGCTGGATAAGTATTTTGAGACCACTCCCAGCCCGGCTACTGAAGTAGAAGGCTATCCAGAGCCAATCCCCTATGTGCTGTCTGGTTTTACTGGCTTAGATGAATTCTTTGGCGGATTTCAACACTCTGACCTGATTATCATTGCCGGCAGACCCAGCCTGGGCAAAACTAGCCTAGCCCTGAGTATCGCCAGAAATGCTGCGGTGGAACAGGGGGCGTGCGTGGCTCTATTCAACCTAGAGATGGCACAGGAAGCATCGGTCTTGCGCATGCTATCCAGTGAATCCGGGGTCAATTCAAGACGAGTCCGCCTCGGGCTTCACACCGAGGAAGAGGAAAAAAGGATTATGGCTGCCACTGGCATCCTTTCCGAAGCACCAATCTACATTGATGACACCCCCCAACTCCGAGTAGTAGAGATGCGGAGCAAAGCCCGCCAACTCCACCATGAGCGCGGCATCAACCTCATTATCGTTGACTACCTGCAACTGATGCAGGGAGATGGAAGGGGAGAAAATAGGGTTCAGGAGATTAGCTATATCTCTCGTTCCCTTAAGGGGTTAGCCCGTGAGCTTAATGTGCCGGTGCTAGCCGTATCCCAGCTTAGCCGAGCTGTAGAATGGCGGGCTTCACATATACCCCAGCTTTCTGACCTGCGTGAAAGCGGCAGTATTGAACAGGATGCTGATGTTGTTATGTTTATCTACCGAGATGAAGTCTACTACACCAGAGAGGAATGGGAACGGGAACACCCCGATAAAGACTACCCACGAGAGATTGCTGATATCATAATTGCCAAGCACCGTAATGGACCTACTGGTCAAATAAAATTACGTTTCAGGCACAATCTAGCCAAGTTTGAAAACTTTGAAAATATTACTACCCAAGAGCCGAGTTTATTATGAAGCAGCTTACCGGTTTCCCAGCCAAGATGCAGTTTACCCCTATACCTAATTTCTTCTTCAGTGCGCTACTGCCACAAATTAGTGATATTACTGAGCTAAAGACGACTCTCTATATTTTGGGAGCACTCTACCACAAACGAGGTTACCCCCGCTTCATCACCCTTAGCGAACTCCTAGCTAATACCAGCTTGATGACTAGCCTCAGGGAGGCGGCAAAGCCGCCTGACGAGGTACTGCGTAACGCTCTGGAAATGGCTACCAAGCGAGGGACTCTCCTCCACATTGTGTTAGACCGAGATGGAGTACCCGAGGATATTTATTTCCTCAATACTGAATCTGATAGACAGATTGTAGCTAAAATTCAAAATGGTGAGCTCACCTTAACCGGGCTGAAAGCTGAGGGGCAAGGCTATATTGAGACCGAGGAACAACCTGACATCTTTACCCTTTACGAGCAGAACATTGGTATGCTAACCCCGATGATTGCTGAAGAGCTGCGCGAAGCGGAGAAACTCTATCCGGTAACCTGGATTAAAGATGCCATTAAAGAGGCGGTTAACCACGGTAAACGCAAATGGAGCTATATTTCAGCAATTTTAGAGCGCTGGTCATCAGAAGGTAGGAGTAATGGAACATATCGGCGAGATTTTAAGAAGACAGACCCGGATAAATACATCAAGGGCAAATATGGACGCATGGTCAAACGCTGAAGAAACGGAAGAGCCTTCGCCCAGCTCAAATTGTCCTATCTGTAAAGGAGCCGGCTTTGTTCATCCCCTTCTACTCTCAGGGAAGCCAGATTTCAGTCGGGTTAT
>DAOWKM010000109.1 GCA_030643695.1 Dehalococcoidia bacterium
CCAGGTCTAATGCTTCGTCCCAGGTTGCCTCAGTAAGCTCCCCATCCCTACGAATAAGAGGGGTGGTTAATCGCTCCGAATGATGAACAAACTCAGCAATGCCAAAGCGACCCTTAACACAAAGGCTACCGTTATTGACTGTGCCTTCTGTTTTGCCACGAACGGCTATCACCTGGTCATTACGGATGCCCACGTAAATCCCGCAACCAACACCACAATAAGGGCAGACGGTTTCTACTTCCCGCATCGGTTGTCTGGTATCTTTAGGTATCAGGGCACCAGCAGGGCAACGAACAACACACTCTCCACAGGACTGGCAGATTGAGTCTAGTAGTAACTTATCACCAAAGGTAGACACCCTATTTTCGTAACCACGAAAAGCCAGGTCTATAGCCCCTACGCCGGCTATCTCATTACAGGCACGCACACATCTGGCGCAAAGAATACACCGGTTTCGGTCCAGGTTGAAGAAGGGATTGCTGGCATCAACGAGCAGCAACCTGGTTGTCTTACGGAAGCGCGGCTCGGTAATACCGAGATAGGCAGCGACCTTCTGTAATTCGTTCTGCTGATTTTGGGGAGAGGTAAGACAATCACCTGGGCAGTCAGCAATAAGCAACTCCACAGCAGTACGACGCACCTTGTTAACTGCCGGTGTTTCGGTGTGCACCACCATCCCATCAGCAACCGGCGTAGTGCAGGCAGTAGGCAAGCCACGCATCCTCTCAATCTCCACAACACAAAGGCGGCAGGCCCCATATGGTTCCAGGTCAGGGTCATAGCAAAGAGCGGGAATATAAATACCAGCCACCTGGGCAGCTTCAAGCACGGTCATCCCATGCCTTGCCTCAACCTGTTGACCATTAATAGTTAGCTCAATTTTATCCAAGATAGCCCCTTTTTCAGAAGTGAGAAGCCCCGTTCAACCCACGGCAAACACTGGCTGGGCAGCGGTGCTCCTTTATATGAGCCTCATACTCATTGCGGAAATGCCTGAGTGTGCTTATAACCGGGCTCGGAGCACCCCCGCCAAGGGGACACAATGCTCCCAGACTCATTGATTCGCCCAGGTCAGTGAGCAAATCTATATCCTGGGGCTGTCCCCGGCCACTGGTTATATCTCCAAGAATATCCAGCATCTGTTTTGTTCCTAACCGACCAATCACACACTTTCCACAGCACTCATTTTGGGCAAAGGACATTAACGAATAGGCAATGTCAACCATACAAGCCGATTCATCAATTACCACCAAGCCACCACTGCCAACCCCACTGCCTATCTCAACCAAGCCCTCAAAGTCAATAGGCTTATCAATCAGACTGGCTGGTATGAGACCCAGCATAACCCCACCGGGCTGAAGTGCCTTGAGCTTATGCCCATCAGGCACCCCACCACCGACCTCTTCAACCAGCCTTCGCAGTCTCATACCAAAGGGAACCTCTACCACCCCCATGCGAGCGATACTCCCGCTAAGGCTGAAAAGCTTGGTGCCTTTACTCCCCTCGGTGCCTATGCTGGCATACCAATCACCGGCCTTTTCAATAATGTAGGGGATATTTGCCAGGGTCTCCACATTATTGACATTAGTCGGCTTTCCCCATAACCCCTCCTGAGCAGGGAAGGGAGGGCGAATCCTTGGTATTCCCTGCCTACCCTCTATTGAGTTAATCAAGGCAGTCTCCTCACCGCAGATAAAAGCCCCAGCCCCACGCCTTATCTCTACATGGAAGCTAAAACTAGAACCAAGGATATTATCACCCAATAAGCCGCGCTCACTTGCCTGCTCAATAGCAATCCTCAATCGTTCAGTAGCCAATGGGTATTCATGTCGGATATAGATATAGCCCTCCGTTGCTCCCGTAGCGTAGGCGCCAATAAGCATTCCTTCCAGAACAGCATGGGGGTCGCCTTCCAAAAGAGTGCGGTCAACAAAGGTTCCCGGGTCGCCTTCATCAGCATTACAGATAAAGTACTTTTCCTTACCCGGGGCATTATGGCACAATTCCAACTTCAAACCAGTAGGGAAGCCAGCACCACCACGACCTCGCAAACCTGACCTTTTTACCTCCTCAATCACCTCTTCTGGCGTCATCCCCAGCGCCTTGACCAGACCGCTATAACCACCCACAGCAATATAGTGGTCAATGTTTTCCGGGTTAATCACCCCACAATTATGCAGGACTATACGCAACTGATGTTTGAGCATCGGTAGCTCAAAAAGCTTGGGGATGCCATCAATAGTGCCGTTACCGATAGTGCCCAGAGCTAAGTCAGGGCAGGGGTTATCATTGATAATATAATCTTCTATAAGCCGGGGGACAACTTCCGGGGTAACATTGCCATAACAGATACGGGGGCGGTTGGGCTTAACTATATCCACCAGAGGCTCGGCATAACAAAGCCCAATACAGCCAACCGGGGTAATAATCGCCTCAATATTACGCTTGGCTAATTCAGAGTTAATCGCCTCAAGCACAGTGAGGGCACCGGCTGCCCGACCACAAGTGGCAGTCCCAATAAAGATGCGGGGTTTAGCACTATGCTCTAGAGCTTCCCACTCTAATACTGCCTTACTTTGTATCTCATCAAAGGTCACTATTACAACCACCCTGCTTAGTATCAGCTAAAGGGTTAAGCCTAAATTGAGCATAGAAGGTGGCTACCCCATAAACAGTGCTCTCCGGCAACCGCAGAGACCTGGCGATTCTCTGCATTACCTCCCCGGGCAGGTAACCAAGCCTCTCCTGAGCTCCTTGGAGGATAGGAATAAGTTCGCTCCTCTCCCCACTATGCCGGGATAATACCTCATCTAATTGTTCCTTAATGTTAAGCTCCACCGAGCATTTACCTCCCCCACCTATTTCTTAAGGTATACCCACCAGTAAATCAAAGCAACAAAGCCAGTCCCGCCAACAATATTGCCCAAGGTAACCGGGATAAGGTTATTTATTAGAAATGCAGGCCAGGTAACCGCCCCATTGGCAAAAATCGCTGCTGGAATAAAAAACATATTGGCAACACTGTGCTCAAAACCTAAGGTAACAAAAGCCATTATAGGGAATTGAATGGCAAAGATTTTACCCACAACATCCTCACTACCCATGGCAAGCCAAATAGCAAGACAAACAAGCCAGTTGCAGCCAACACCCCGCCAAAAAGCCTCACCGAAGCTAAGGGCGCATTTCGCCTGGGCAATGCCAGTGAGATAATCTATCCAGGGGCTCTTCATTAATAACCCGGTAGCCACTGCTAGAAAATAGGCGCAAAAGACTGAACCGATAAAGTTGCCTACATAGACAATAGAAATGTTCTTCAGGTAACCAAGCCAGTTTCCTGTGCCATGTAAGCAAGAAACAGTGGGCATCAGGCAGTCCCCGGTAAAGAGTTCAGAGCCGGCAATAACAACAAGCATCAAGCCTACGGGGAAGACAGCACCGAAGACAAGCTTCTGAATCCCGGGCAACTCTGCTGGCCAAGGAAATCCAGCAGCCGCAGTTACTGCCATCTGGCTACCAAAGGCAATATAGGCACCAGCAAGGAAGCTAAGGACTAGCACCCTGCTCCACTTTGCCTTCGTCTTTGGTTCCCCTATAGCACAGGCAGTTTCAGCAATCTCTTTTGGCATCTTAAAAGCCACTTGTTCCTCCTTTTTAATTATAATAATTATGATGGCATCACTATAGCCTACTTCATAGCTTTATCAGCAAGCTCGGCGGCATTTACTAGTTGAGGCCAGCTCATCATCGCTGCCACATTTGCCGCCACCTTCTGGTTAATAAGCAGGTTAACCACTATTAAACTGGTGCCGAAGAGGAAGGCAAACTTCAAAACGCTACCTGAGATGAGCCCTAGCCTGCTGTTTCCCAAAGCCTCTCCCCTCCCTGCTGGGTTTTCGGGGGGAGAACTCAAACGAATAGGTTCGTTCCCTGTCCTTAAAAATATCTGATACCTTTCTTATCATTTTGTCTTTTTTATCACATCTTCCTTCAGAGGGTATTTGCCACAACTAAATCCCTTCCCCTCAGGGCAGTAGCCTAAGCGAATACACTTTGAACCGGCATTAGCGAAAATAATCGGCAATTGCTGTTTGCATATCTTCAGCATTTTATTGGCTAGCTCTCTGATTTCCCACTGGGCACGCGTGCAGCACCTATCTTCAAAGAAGTGCAGAAGCTCTCGGCAATTCATCGTAACCACAATCTTTGATTCAGTTGCCTGAGGGAGTATGAACCTGGCATCCTGATTTGCCTTCTCACCAACTATGCCCTTTTCCTTGAATCTCTCCACCATCCTGTTGTAACTCCTCTGGATTTCCACCATAACCTTTATGAATTCACCTTTTAAGATTTCATCCTTTTCAATTGATGGAGGAATTATATAGTCAAAATCCGTCTCTTTGACATATCTCTGGCTCTGCTGGGAATAGGACGCCATTCTATATCTCACCAGTTGGTGGGTTAAGGCACGGGAAACACCTTTTATGGCAAAGGTAAACTTGGCGTGCTCCAAAGGACTCCCATGCCCTAATTCCATCATCCGCTTAAGAAATTTAGCCTGTTTATCTACAGCTTCCTTACCCTCTTCAAATATATTGGCGGCAAACTCAGTGGAATAGCTCTGCCTGAAGGCAGCGTATATTAACGATGAGGCATTCTGTGTTACCTCCAATAATCTTACCTTTAACCTAGTCTGCGGCATTTTTAGTGCTATCTGCCTCCTCCCTTAATCTCCGGGCTAAGGTGATTAAATTTTTAAATGTGTTGCACACCTTCTTGCCTATTTTAGCCAGAGCCTGCCCTAAGCCAAAGGCAACCACGGTCTTTCCCTCACCCAGAGGGGTGGGGGTTATCGTCGTTACCGTAACTATTTTGCCATTCGGTCTATCCTTTAGTCGTTCCAAAATGGAGAGGTCTACCTTAGCCATATATCTCCCGTAAGGCTCCAATTCTTCATCCAATATGCCAAGACCGTTGGCAATATCAGTTATTGGTTTTAGTGTTGCCCTCTGGGCAATCTCCAAATCGGATGGGACCGGGTTTTTTCTTTCCATAAACCATAATCTCCTTAAATTTCTCTAAGACTGTGATAGCTCTATGCCAAGTTGTAGCCCGTTAGCCACGGATGAGGTAAAAATAGCTGTTAAGCTAGCCACTACTCTACGGTTACACTTTTGGCTAAGTTTCGTGGGAAGTCTATGGGACAACCCCTCTGTTTAGCCGTGTAGTAAGCAAGTAGCTGTAGGGCTACAGTATTAACCACTGGTGAAAATATAGCATCAACCGGCGGCACAGTAATGACTGAATCGGCTAATTCCCTAATAGTCTCATTTCCCTCCTCAGCCAGTGCCACCACCGGCGACCCTCTAGCTTTGACCTCCTTAATATTGGTTAGCATAGCCTCATAGGTATTATCCTGAGCGACGATGGCAATAACTGGCGTATTTTTATCCAGTAAGGCAAAGGGACCATGCTTTAGCTCTCCGGCAGCATAGCCTTCAGCATGAATATAGGAAATCTCCTTTAGCTTAAGCGCTCCCTCAAGGGCTACGGGAAAGCTTATACCTCTACCGGTAAAGAACGCATTCTCATACCTTGATAGATACTTAGCACACTCCTTAATCCTATCCCCGTTATCCAATACCTGCTGAACCTTACTGGGCAGTTGTCTTAACCCCATAGTCAGGCTATCTAATCTCCTAGTGTCAATCCTAGAATAGGATAAGGCTAGCCAATATAATGCCATAAGCTGAGCCATAAAGCTCTTGGTAGCCGCCACACTTATTTCCGGACCAGCCCTGGTATAAACAGTGTGGTCAGCAATTCGGCTGGCACTACTACCCACTACATTGGTAATAGCTATCACCCGGCACCCCACCCCCTTTAACCTCTTCATTGCTTTAAGCGTATCTGCCGTCTCGCCAGACTGGGTAATAACAATTGCCCCGGTTCCAGCTAGAGTCTGGGGATAGTAATTGAATTCAGAAGCTAGCTCAGCCCTCACCAGAATTCCGACCAAATCCTCTACAATGTATTTCCCGACTAGGGCAGCATGATAGGAAGTGCCACAGGCTAATATGAGCATACCTTCCAGGTTGGTATCTGCCATTATGGCTAAATCGGCTACCGGCTCAGCCGCTGATACATATTCCCCGATGGTATTCCGTATCACTTTGGGCTGCTCATGAATCTCTTTAAGCATGAAGTGCTCATAGCCTCCCTTTTGAGCCTCTTCGGCACTCCACAAAATCTTATGCTCCTCCCTAGCAACCTCTACGCCCTCTTGCCTAATCTTTATGCTATCCAGCGTGATAACCCCAACATCACCGTCCTCTAAATATATAACCCTATTGGTATAATCCAGTATTGCTGGCACATCCGAAGCAATGAAGTTCTCTCTGTCGCCTAGACCAATAATCAACGGGCTGTCCTTTCTAGCCACTACTAATTTGGACTCACCCGCCGCTAATACTATGATGGCATAAGAACCTTCCACATCGCACAGGGCAGTTTCTACCGCTTTCCCTAAATCGCCATCATAATATTTCTCAATCAGGTGAGGGATTATCTCGGTATCTGTTTCCGAAACAAAATTATGCCCTTCAGCAATTAGCTGCTGTTTTAATAACAGAAAATTATTTATTATCCCATTGTGCACCACGGCAATCCTGCCCGAGCAATCAAGGTGGGGGTGAGCATTCACCTGAGATGGCTCACCATGGGTTGCCCACCTAGTATGACCAATGCCGACCGTGCCACCAAGCTGTGGTATCACTTTAGTCAGTTCTCCCACCCTGCCGGCGTCTTTATGCACTTTAATGTTACCGGCAGCCACAGCGATACCGCAGGAATCATAGCCCCGGTATTCTAACTTACCCAAGGATGTAAGTAGAATGGGCTGGGCTTGCCTCTCTCCAATATAACCTACAATGCCACACATAATTAAAATACCAGACTTCTATCAGGCAGCCTGCCACTAATCAGCTTCAGTGGTTGAACCTGACTATAGTTACCGACAATAACTCCAGGCTGAGCAACTACACTATTGCCCAGGTTACAGCCCTCACCCAGCATCGCCCCTACATTCACCAGGTGATGCTCATCATCAACTTTAACTTCAGTCTGGCTACTACAGGCGGTAAAGTGCCCGTTTATGATACAGCCTTTATCAATAACCGAGTCCTGTATAATACAACCGGGTCCAATATTAACATCGTTGCCGATAACGCTGTTCTTTATGTCACTAAATGGTGAGATAACCACATTGTTGCCGATACTAGTTGCCGGCAGGATGCATACACTGGGGCCTATGTCGCAGCCCTCCCCGATAACTACCGGGCCAACTATGTAAGAGTTAGACCGTATTACTGTATCCTTCCCCACTGAGACCAATCCCCTTACTGAAGCATCCGCCTCAATAGTGCCACCCAAGTTAGCCTGGATTTGGCGAAGAAGAGCATCATTAAGAGTTAATATATCCCACGGGTAGACCACATCAAGCCAGGTGCCATCCGTTTGCCGAGCATTAAGCCGCTTGCCCTGGGCAATCATCTTGTTTAAGGCATCAGGAATATCTAACTCTGATTCAATAAAGTTAAAAATTTGTTTACTAAAGGCATAAATGCCAGTACTAACCACATTGCTGGTAGCTTCTTTAGGCTTTTCCTCAATGCCCTTCACCACACCCTTGTCTATGGTCACCACCCCATATCTAGACGGATTATCCACCCTCTTTACCAGCACTGCCTCAGGCTTCATAGTCAGGAAGTGGGCAATAGTATCAGCGGCAATCAGATTGTCTCCAGGCAGAACCAGAAATTCTTTCTCAGCTACAGCCTTAGCCTGAGCTAGAGCCTGGGCTGTACCTGATTGCCTTTCCTGAGTTACATAAGTTAGGTCAACACCAAACTGTTCCCCCGAGCCCATATAATCAAATATCTGCTCCCGTCTGTAGCCGACGACGAGCACAATGTTACGGATACCATTTTGCGCCAGCGATTCAACCATATACTGGAGTATCGGTTTATCAGCTACGGAAAGCATTGCCTTCGGCTTAGCCACAGTAAATGGTCTAAGCCTTTGCCCTTCACCTGCTGCCAGAATTATTGCCTGCTTCATAGCTCCCCCCTTATAGTATCCTTGAATGTGGCAAAATAACCCCACTGGCTATAGCCCCTGGTCCAATAAGGGTATCATTGCCAATCAGACTACCCACATTGATACTGGCGTTAATCCCTGTTTCCACCCCATCCCCTATTATAGCCCCCAGCTTACGCCTTTTGGTAGCTATACCTGCCACCATTATATCCTCTTTATCCAGCCTGAGATTGGCAATCTTGGTGCCTGAGCCAAAATTGCACCCTTCACCAATAATGCTGTCGCCAACATAGTTATGATGAGGAACCTTAGTGCCCTTCATAATTATGGAGTTCTTGACCTCGGTAGCCGCGCCGATATGACAATTATCACCAATAGAGGTATAAGAGCGAATATAGCAGTTTGGTCCAATGTCACAATCCTGACCAATCATCACCGGACCAACTATATAGGAGCCCGACCTTACTACTGTACCTTTGCCAATAGAAACCTTCCCCTTCATCACTACATTCTTTTCTACCTCACCCAAGTTTTGCGGCTTAATCCCACCAAGCAAAGATTCATTGGCGGGCAGTAAATCCCAGGGATAGCTAATGTCAAGCCAGTAGCTAATCTCCTGGTAAGAAACATACTCCTCATTATCTATCATTAACTGCAAGGAATCGGTTATCTCATACTCTCCCCGTGGCGATTTTGAGATTCGGGATATGGCATCAAATATATCCGGAGTCAATAGATACAGACCAGCATTTGCCATACGGGAAGGAGGCTTCTCCACCTTCTCATAAATACGGACTACCTTGTCCCCTCTTAACTCAACTACCCCTAAATCCTCAGTATCCTCAACCGCGGCTACACTTACCGTATTATTACCCTTACCAGCCAATCTTTTAATGTCTTTTCGGCTAACAACAATATCCCCGTTTATCACCAAGAAATTCCCACTAATTAAACCTTTAACCATTTTAAGGGCATCAGCCGTACCCAACTGCCTCCTCTGGCTACAATAATCTATAGTTACCCCCCACTTATCACCACTCCCAAAGTAATCACGCACCTGCTCATCGTGATAGCCAACAACGAAGATAAATTCTGTAATCCCGGCTCCCCTAGCTTCAATGAGCAAGTGCTCCAGGATAGGCTTATTGGCTATCGGCAGCATTACCTTGGGTCTGGTGTAGGTAAGAGGGCGCATCCGGCTCCCTTCCCCAGCAGCTAAAATAATTGCCTTCAATTATTCCTCCTTACTTCGTTTCCCTGTCATTGCGAGCGAAGCGAAGCAATCCCTTTTTAGAGATTGCGGAGCCTGTTCCGAGCCTGTCCAGAGATTGCTTCGGGACTCTGTCCCTCGCAATGACAGGTGAGGAATCACGCTCCTCGCAATGACGTGCAAGGTAGTAAAGCCAAGTTGCATTTCAATCACTATTTTTGGGACTCCATACACTCCTTGATTGCCCTGATGCCATCATCATATAGCTGATGCACTCGTGCTTCGCTCTTTGCCTCCGCGGTTACCCTTATTTTGGGCTCGGTGCCTGAGGCTCTAACCAGCAGCCAGCCATCTTCAAAGTCCAGTTTAATGCCATCAACATTGCTTACCGATAGTGACTCCATAGTTAACAATTGCCTTTCTAACTCAGATACCACTACCCCTTTACTAGTGATGCTACCCCTGAGCAGTGGGTAATAAGGTATGTCATTAACCAATAGCGATAACTTCCGCCGGCTAGCCATAGCGGCAACCTGAGCAGCAGCATAAATGCCATCGGGACATAGCGAGATATTAGGGAAGACCCAGCTTCCTGACGGCTCACCACCAAACCTCCCCCCCCGTTTCAGTTCCTCAGATACATAGGTATCCCCCACTCTGGTTCTAGTAACCTTAAACCCCATTTCATCAATCACCATAGAAGCGTCTATGGTAGTAACTATCTCTTTTGCCCCTACCTCCTGAGCCAAAAGTATCATCAGCTTATCCCCGGAAACAAACCTACCTCTATCATCCACCACCATCATCCGGTCACCATCCCCATCATGGGCAATGCCCAAATCAGCACCAATCTCCCTTGTTGCCCGTATTAAATCTCCCAGATTAGCCTCAGTTGGCTCAGCATCGTGAGGAAAGAACCCACTGGGGTAACAGTGCAAGGCTTTCACATTGCAGCCCAGCTTCTTTAGTAAATAAGGAGTGGCTACAGAGGCAGCACCACAGCCACAATCCACTACTATCTTAAGCCTCAATCTAGTGGGAAAATCCGGTATTATACGCTCAATATGCTTCTCAATTGCTCCATTATAGATACCACTGCTCTTAATCTCATCCCACCGAGCAGCAGGAAAGGAGGCACCTAAAATCATTTCCTCTATCTGCTTCTGCTGGTAAGAATTAAAGGCTGAGCCATCCGGGTTCAGAAGCTTTATGCCATTATATTCGGCAGGATTATGTGAAGCAGTAATCATTGCCCCAGCATCAAACTCTTTAGCAGCCAAGGCAAGCGTTGGTGTCGGCGTAACCCCAGCATCATAACTCTTAGAACCGGCAGCCAGCAATCCCGAGATGAAAGCATGCTTCAGAGCATCACTAGAGGTTCTGGTATCACCGCCCACCACTACATTGCGGTAAACCTTGCCCACTGCCAGCCCAACCTTCAGTACTAGCTGGACTAGGTTGCCATCAGCAACACCTCGTATTCCCGATGTCCCAAATAGTGGCATATTATGTTGATTTTAGCTATCGTCAATCTAGATGTCAATTAGGTAATATGAGGGCTCTCTTCATTGACATATTAAAGTCAAGGCGTTACCATAAAGGCACAAATTCAAAGTCTAGAGGAGATAAAGGTAATGGTAAAGAATGTTACCGACCAAGATTTTGAACAGGAGGTTATAAAATCTACCCTGCCGGTGTTGGTCGACCTATGGGCACCCTGGTGCCGACCCTGTTGGATGGTTGCTCCTGTCGTTGACAAATTGGCGGAAAGGTATGACGGCAGATTCAAGTTCTGCCGACTGAATATTGATGAGAGTCCGCAAACAGCCGCCAAATACAGAATTATGTCCATACCGACCCTAATGTTTTTCAAGGATGGAAAGGCAGTGGACACCGTTATCGGCGCCGTGCCAGAGCGAGTCCTCCAGCCAAAAATTGAAGAGCTTCTTTAGATTGTCATTGAAGGAACTAAGGGTATGACAAATTTTGAAGAGATAAGTGAAGCTCGAAAACTACTGGGGTTAGGTGAGACAGCAACACTGAAAGAAATAAAACAGGCTTACAAGAGAATGGCCCTTCGTTATCACCCTGATACCAGCAGTGGCGAAAACAATGCACAATGTGAAGAAATGATGAAGAAATTGAACTGGGCACATAAACTGCTTACGGAGTATTGCGCCCATTATAAATACTCCTTCACCGAGGATGATGTGGCAAGAACATATCCTTACGATGAGTATGTCAGAAAATACCATCAAGGCTGGTTTGAGGGCATCTAATTAAGAATGGGCTTTGATGTCAGTGTAGCCGCCGAGTACGACCGATGGTATCAACAGCCCCAAGGGCAATATGCCGATGCCCTAGAAAGGGAGCTTTTCCAGAGGCTGGTACAGCCCCAACAAGGACAGAGTCTGCTTGAGATTGGCTGCGGAACCGGGCATAACCTAGAATTCTTCAGGGAGTTGGGGCTTGATGTTACCGGTATTGACCCTTCTGAGCCTATGCTCCAAGTGGCAGCCAGAAGGCTTGGACCCGGAGCTAAGCTCATCCTAGGAAAAGCCAATGGACTCAATTTTGATGATAACTCTTTTGATATTGTAGCCCTGATTACCATACTGGAGTTTATCCCCGACCCGGCAGGCGCCCTAAAGGAGGCAGTCCGAGTATCCCGAGAGAGGGTATACATCGGAGCCTTAAATAAAGCCTCTATCCTCGGGGTAACCCGCAGGGTTAAGGGCAAATTCAGGAAGAGCATCTATAACCAAGCCAGGTTTTATACCATCCGGGAAATAGAAGGAATGATGAAAGGAGCAGTAGATAGAGCCTCTATCACCTGGGAGAGTGCACTGTTCTTCCCCCTGGGATGGCATCGGTATTGTCACCAGATAGACCGCTTTCTTTCCTTTAAAAGAAATCCTTTCGGTGCCTTCTTGGGTATCTGCATCACCAGATAGTAAATGGCTGGTTTTACTGGCAATGGTAAGCCAGTAATCATATAGTCTATTCTTCCTCTATAAGCCGCCTGACCCACAACCGAGGGGAGGTAGCAACAACCTGTTTCAACGCTTCCAGTTTGTCCTTAATATCCTTAGCTACTTCCTCATCAGTAGCCAGCTGCTTAAGCTTGGATTGGTCAAGGCTCAGCACCTGTTGCCACAGCCCCTCAGGCTCAAGCAATGCTCTGACCTCGTCCTCACCAAAGCCTGTTTTCTCCACCAGCTTATAGGTTATGGCATGCTCCTTGCCATAAACCCGATTTAACCCCTCAGCCTGACAGAAATCAATAATCATCTGCTTGAGCTCATCAAACTTCAGCTGGAGCTCCTTTATCTGACTCTGTAGTGAAATATAGTGCTCAACAGCCTCATCCACTGCCATTCCTCGCAGAATATCGGTCTCTTTTGGCTCAGGCACAATTCCCCCATATTTCTGTCTATAATATGGACAGTGTTCAGCGAAGTCACAGGGGCAATACTGATTCTCAACGGCGGGAAACCTCTCTTCAGCGATATTTTCAGCCACCTCTAATACTAGATGTCTGGCTTCCTCAAGTTGCGTCTCACTTCTTGGAGCACAGCTACAAGGAGTATTTGACCTCAGGTGATACAGGGTGAGCCTCTCCACCGGGAGTTGCCAGGTCTCCTGAGCCGCCAGTTGATAGAGAGTTAACTGAAGGCTTTTCTCCAGGTCGTCTTGGGTAAATAATTCCTGATTTGTTTTATAGTCAACTATGGCTAGTCCACCACTATCCAGTTTATCTACCCTATCAATATAACCAGTCAGCTTCACCCCCTCAATGTCAACATAAAACATCCGCTCTACAGCCACCGGCATCCTGAACCCGACAGTGTGAATCTCCCAGAACTTAGATAGTATCTCCCGACCATAAGCCTTATACTTTGTCTCTTCCTCGGCTGATTCATACCCCCCCGAAAGCCAGTTCTGCTCGTAAAACTGAAGCAGCTCATCCAGTGATGGTGGTGGGGGCACCTTAACCTTAAAAAAGTATTCAGCACAGAGATGCAGACTGGTGCCAAAGCTAAAATACCACTTATCCTTTGGCTTCAAGCCATCAATATATTGCAACTTGTAGCATAACGGGCAGGACTGGTATAGAGAAATCTGAGTATAGCTTAACGGTTTCATTATTGTTATTATAGACTATTTCTAGCCCCAGAGTAACCCATAAGTGATGAACTTGATATTCCGGGTTAAATTGACTAGCATTAAGGTTGTTTTTGATATAGACAATGGAACATATACCACTTTTAGTTGCCTTTGGTGCCGGACTATTATCCTTCCTGTCACCCTGTGTGCTACCTCTAGTGCCAGTATACCTTGCCAGCCTATGTGGTCCGGAAATATTTGAGCCTAAAGCCAACAGAATTCGTGTACCGACATTCCTTCATTCCCTTAGTTTTGTAATTGGCTTTTCCATAGTTTTTGTTATTATGGGAGCTATAGCTGGACTAGCTGGCTTTGCCATCAGTGCCCATCTAATCCTAATTCGTAAAATAGCTGGCAGCCTGCTGATAGTTTTGGGGCTATTCATGCTGGCTAGCCTAAAAATTCCACAGCTAAACTTTGAAAGGCATCTAACCCCATCCCAAGGCACGACTACTGGCTATCTACGCTCCCTTCTAACCGGGAGCATATTCTCCCTAGCCTGGACCCCCTGCGTTGGTCCCATACTGGGGAGTATCCTAGTTCTTGCCATGGGTTCAGCAACAGCCTGGCATGGGGCTTACCTGCTAATTATCTACTCTCTAGGGCTGGGGATTCCATTCCTGATAATAGGCGCTGCCTTTGATGCTATTACTCCATTATTAAAGCAAATCCACCGTTACTCCACAACGGTTTATATTATTAGCGGCTTACTGCTCATCACTGTGGGCATACTCATCCTGACCAATACCTTGATTTGGTTTTAGCCACAATTTAGAGGTAAAATAACCTTGAGGTTCAGTTATGAATAAAAGGCTAAAAGTGATACTGGCAATATTAATTTTAGGGCTATTAATAACCGGCTGCTCTGCTTGCTCCGAACCATCAGTGGCAAGAGTAGGTGCAGCAGCGCCAAATTTTAAGCTTAATAATCTTGACGGGCAACCCGTTTCTCTCAATGACTTCAAGGGTAAGCCAGTGTTAATCAACTTCTGGGCAACTCGGTGCCCTCCCTGCCGAAGTGAAATGCCTTATATCCAGGAAATATACGAGGGGTGGTCAGGCAAAGGGCTGGTATTGCTGGCTATTAATATCGGCGAAAGCCCTTCCCAGGCAAAACAGTTTATGCAAAGTCAAAGCCTTTCCCTTCCCGTGCTACTGGATAGGAAAGGGAATGTAGCCCAGAAGTATAATATTCAAGGCATTCCTACCACCTTCTTCATTGATAAGAATGGCATAATTCAGGTGAAAATAATCGGCGCTTTCCCCAGTAAGGAAGCAATAGAGAAAAACCTTGGTAGAATTATTCCATAAGTTGAAAGGAGCTAGATATGGATGATGTTTTAAACGAAGCGTATAGGATAGTTCAGTGCAAGCAGTGCCCGTGGTATAAATCCTGTGTGATACCGATGAAATTCACCGCTGAGGATATTCGTCGGCAGCTAGAGCAATCAACCCCGGGGACAGGTATTCCACAACAGGCTGACCTTAATATGCAAAACCTTCTATCCAGCATGGCAACTGCTGCCCAGAACTCACTACTGGAAGGCTGCCCCATCTTCATTGACCGCCTGCGGGCTAGTCCCAAGCTGGCTCAGCGGATAAAGGAAATGATGCAAAACTGGGGCAAGGAAGAGGAACAGACAAAATCTGAGGGCTAGATAATACCAAGGAAGTGCTGGCTCACTTCCTGCCCTGCTTTTTAGGCTTATTATATTCAGTCTTGCTGAGCCGCTTTATCGTCCTGCCCGACTTAAACCGATTCAGATTAACAAAGCCTTTGGTTCGGTCCATAGTAATCACCTAATTTCATTATACACCTAAATCATAGAGAGGTTAGAGAGTCAAAGAGAGGCGAAGCCTCTCTTA
>DAOWKM010000059.1 GCA_030643695.1 Dehalococcoidia bacterium
CTTCGTTACGGTGAGAACCCTCAGCAGCCAGCTGCCTTCTATGCTGAGCGAGGGGGAGGAAGGAGACAGGCGACTGGTATCACCTGGGCAGAGCAGCTATGGGGTAAGGAGCTTTCATTTAACAACATTTTGGATGCTGATGCTGCCTGGGGTGTGGTCACCGATTTTGCCGCTCCTACGGTAGCTGTTATTAAGCACACCAATCCTTGTGGTTTGGCTAGTCATGATGATATTACTGAGGCTTACCGGCGGGCTTTCAGCGGCGATTCATTGGCTGCCTTCGGCGGCATTGTTGCTTCCAATAGAACCATTGATTTGGCTACTGCTGAAGAAATTGGCAAGACCTTTTATGAAATAGTTATTGCTCCTGAGTATGAAGCTAATGCCTTGGAAGCATTAAAGCGCAAGAAAAATCTTCGCATTCTAGTTGCCGAGCTACCACCAGACTATGGTATTACCCCGGCAGGCTACCTTGATTTCCGCAGGATAAAAGGTGGTCTTCTCGTCCAGGGTTCAGATTCTCTGGCTGAGGATAGCGTTAGTCTGAGCACGGTAACCAAGCGTAAACCAACTCCGGCTGAAATAAAGGATTTACTCTTCGCCTGGCGGGCAGTCAAGCACGTGAAGTCCAATGCCATTGTGTTGACCAAGGATAATACCCTTTTGGGAATGGGAGCCGGGCAGCCCAGCCGCATTGTCAGTGCTCAGATAGCTAAGGAAAAGGCTGGCGAGAAAGTTAGAGGTAGTGTCCTGGCTTCTGATGCGATGTTCCCCTTCCCTGATGTAGTGGAGGCAGCAGCCAGTGGTGGAGTGACGGCTATTATTCAGCCCGGTGGCTCAATAAGGGATGAAGACTCAATTAAGGTGGCTGATAAGTATAATATAGCTATGGTCTTTACCGGGATAAGGCATTTCAGGCATTAAAAGCAATGAAGGTAACCAATCTAGATATTGCTAATCTGGAGGAAATAGTGGGTTCATTACCAGCCCGGGAAAAGGCGTTGTTTCAACGGATATATGCCATCAGCACCACTACAGGTGAGCTACACCCTCCGCAGAGCATGCAGCCCTGGATTAGGCAGCAGTTTGGCTCAATAGAGGCTGTTACCAAACAAAAGATTGTAAGGGTAACCAATACCGTAACCTACGAGGGAGCGCTGTTTAATCGGCTACGGAATTCCCGCCCCATTGAGGCTAAGGATAAAAATAGCCTTGATGCTCAACTTCTAGAGGCTAGCCAGAAGGATTCCTTTTGTTATCCTGAGGAGAATACACCTGAAGACTTCTTTGGGCGGGTAGCGGGGAAGCATTGTGTTACTGCCAGCAATATTGCCAAGTATGATGGGTTACACGGTATGGTGATTTTCAATGAATTTAACCCACTGTACTTTTCCCGAGAGCAGGTTATTGATTATATTGATGTTGCCTGGGAGTGGGCAAAGAGGGCGCAGGCTAAACAACCCCAGGCTAAATACCTCTTCTTCGTCTGGAATTGTTTATGGCGGTCTGGTGCTTCCATATATCACGGGCATGCTCAGGTGATGCTGACCAGCGGTAGGCACTATGCTAAGATTGAGGGGTTGCGGCAGGCTGCCCTGAGCTATAAGCAGAATTATAGCTCAAACTATTTCACTGACCTATTCCAGGTTCATCACTCTGTAGGCTGCGCTGTAGAAAAAGGAGGGGTTAAAATTCTTGCCAGTCTCACCCCCTTCAGGGATAATGAGGTTATGCTTATGGCTGACGAGCTAAACCTTTCCCTTAAGGAGAGAATTTATGAGGTGCTAGCCTGTTTGAGGGACAGGCTGGGGGTAACCTCATTTAATCTTGGTTTGGTAACACCACCACTATCCGAAACTGAGGAGAACTGGGAAGGCTTCCCGGTGATTGTTCGAGTAATAGATAGGGGCGACCCCAGTAGTCGGGCATCAGATATAGGCGGCATAGAGATTTATGCCTCCAGTGTTGTCTCAAGCGACCCGTTTAAGCTAGCCCAACAACTAAAGCAGTGCTTAGGCTAGAAGGTGAGGAAGTTATGGCTAACGCAGTCTTAGTGGTAGATATGGTCAGAGGTTTCCTGGAAGAGGGTTATCCTCTGTATTGTGGGGCTCAAGCCCGCCGCATAATCCCTAATGTTCAGCGCCTTCTGGAGCAGGAGCTTGCCCAAGGCTCAACAGTGTTCTTCCTTTGCGACCATCATACTCCTGATGACCCAGAGTTCAAGATGTTCCCTCCCCATTGTATTGAGGGCACCCCTGAAGCCGAGGTTATTCCTGAATTAGCCCAATATCAGGGTGAGGTAATCCCTAAAAGGCGTTTCAGTGCCTTTTTTGATACCCCTCTTGGGGAGAAATTAAGCCAACTCAACTCAGAGAAGTTAATAATTTGTGGGGTATGCACTGATATTTGCGTGTTGCACACTGTAGCTGATGCCAGGAGCAGTGACTATCAGGTTGAGGTTCCGGTTAACTGTGTTGCTTCCTTTGATGAGAAGGCGCACCTCTTTGCCTTAGAGCATATAGAGAAAATATTAGGGGCAAAGCTAGTCAATGTTGGGGTTAGTCAGGTTAAGCCAGCTAAATTTGAACCTGGTGAGGCAGTATTATCTGGACAAACGGCTGATGTTTATTTTGCCCGCACTATAGATATATTGCGTCATGAAGAGCTTAACCCGATGGCTACTATGGAATTCTTCTCCAGTCGGGCCGGGGTAATTTGCGGAATGGATGAGGTTAAAGCTCTGTTGAACAAGGTTTTACCCAAGGACGATAGCGAGGTGTGGGCTCTTGCTGAGGGTGAGGCAATGGGTAAGAAGGAGGTGGTGTTGCGCATAACTGCCCCTTACCAAAGCTACGGGCTTTATGAAACAGCTATAGATGGCATTCTAGCCCAGTGTAGTGGTTGGGCAACAGCCGCCCGAGAGTGTGTGGAAGCGGCCCGGGGGATACCTGTCATTAGCTTTGGTGCTCGTCATGTCCATCCTTCAGTAGCTGGGGTAATGGATTATGCCGCCATTATC
>DAOWKM010000024.1 GCA_030643695.1 Dehalococcoidia bacterium
CAAAGTATAGCTGAATTAACCCACTTAATACACCCTCTCAATTCTCACCTCACCAGTATCCAAATTGGTGTATCTGGTAAACGCGTCATGTAAGAGTACTTTCGGTTCCACACCTATCAACATGTTTACCTAGGATTTGGCTCCATTCCTAAATATGACCGTGTCGCAATTGCTTCCAAGTGCCGCAAGTGCTTTGGGTGGGGGCATTCGAAGCCAGAGCTAATTGACCTGATGAACTTGTGCATCGGCTGGGACTCAACCATCCAGAAGAGGAAATAGCTGGACTGCATAACTCGATGATTCGGCTGCAAAGCTTAGGGCATTTTACAGATGGGCACAAAGGGGTTACCACAGACAAGGAAATACTGGCTTCATAAACCAGCACGAGTCCAGCAGGAGTTCAGAGAAGCCGCTGAAGTAGCATACAGGCATCTACTGGTAGTTAGGCAAAGGCTTGACTTAAATCAAGCGTTATTATGAGAAAGGCATCAAAACTCTTAGTCTTGGAATTTATAAACGAAAGAGAGATTGTAACCCCTCTTGGCTTGATGAATAGGTTTGGCTATATCCGTGGCGGTGCCAGCTGGATGCTGACCTGGCTCAAAAAACAGAGGCTGGTGATAAATGACCGACGGGGTGAGTGGGCAATAACCAATACTGGGGTGAGGAGATTACTCTATTACGGGAGATACCGTAGCGAGACAACCTTTTGAAGCCAGTGTTATCGAGGTTTTCCACATCTCTTGACCGTGTTGCAACCGCTTTCATTGGCAGTTATCATGCCATCTGGTTCCAGGCCAATCAATACAATTACCTAAAATTTGGTTCCATTGCTAGATATAAGCTTGTTGTCGCTGGTTCCAGCAACTGCCTACTGCGGGGGAGAAGGCGAGAAAACAAAACTAGTTAAGCCAAGGAGCCGGACGCAATACTAAAGGATGTCTCACTGGAGGAGGGATAGATAAACATATCTGCCTTGCGGAGACCAACGGTCAACTCTCTAAGCTCGTTCACCAAATCGGTCACGTGTTCAAACTGGGGGAATTCTCCGGCTCTGAGTGCCTCTACTATTGCTGCCACAGTTCCTTTTGCTACGCCGGTCTTCTCCACAATGTTATCGTAGGCAAGACCTTCGAAGTAGAGCTTCACCACCTCAAGCTAGCTTCTTGCTTTGCGCTATTTCCTTTGCCATCGTTCTGACTCCTCACTCTCTTAAAAGCACTCCCTATGCTCCACTTCTCTCTTTTTACTTCCCTCTTAGGTTGACTTTGCGTTGGATTTCTACGGACTTTCGAGCTGGGATTTGCCCAAGCTCCAAAACCATTCTCAAAGGTAAGGGTTCTATCTTGTAACCAGGAGAAGACCTTGCCTAGCGTCGATTTCTATGATGTGGGTGATGAATGGGCTGAATCTACTCCAACCTTTGAGCAGAAAACGGCAAACCTGAAGATTGTGGGTGGTGATGCCGATGTTGATAACTTTCTCAAGGCGACCCGAAGTAATATCCAGGATTTAGAGGCAGCCGTGGTTGAGCTTAAGGCTAAGGCAGTCAGGGATAAGTTTGAGGAGACCTTTATTTATGGTGATGCCACCGCCAACCCCAAGCAGTTTGATGGTCTTAGGATGCTTATTGATACTACTACTGCCAGTGACCAGGTCATAGCTATGGGGGATACGGGAGCTACCCTGACCCTGAACAAGCTGGACGAGCTCATTGACGCAGTAAAGGGTGGCAAGCCCGCCCTGCTGCTTATGAGCCGCCGCTCACGGAGGAAGATTAATGCCCTGATCAGAGCGGCTGGGGGGATGATGGAGACTGACCGAGATAAGTGGGGTAACTTCATCCAGTTTTGGGATGGTATCCCTATTGGTGTCAATGACTGGATTCTGGATACTCATGTTTTGACTGGTGGTGTTGAGACGGCAACCACCGGCGGCAGTTGCTCCACTATCTATGCCTTCCAGATGGGGGAAGGAGCGCTAAGTGGCTTAACCAGCCCCGGTCAACTCCAGGCAGAGCCTATCGGCTCGCTGGAGACCAAGGATGCCACCCGAATCAGGATTAAGTGGTATGTATCCCTGGCTTTATTCAGCTCTATTAAAGCAGTGGCTTTAATCGGGGTTCAGGACTAATCACTAGATGGGGGAGTTCCCCACTATAGAGGTGGGGACTCCCCCCAACAAGGAGGTCTATGATGGGAGAAATTTATTCAACACAACCTAAGGTGCATAGAAGCAGTATTACTGCTGTTGATTCAGCAGACCCGTCTGATACCAGCGGAGCCGTGGATACCAAGGGATATAGGGAGTGCCGATTTGATATCGCTACCTCAGGCACAGATTTTCAAAGCCTTGAGGTTCAGGTTCTGTTCTGGAATCCGAGACAGGAGCTGTGGTTTGGCGGTGGTACCAGAACCTTTACCTCTACCGGGCGACATACCCTGGCAGTCGATTGTAGAGGAGCTATTATATTTCTTAAGGTAACCGCTTTCTCAGGGACATCATTCTCCCTGTCTGCGGATTATACCTTAAGCTAGGAGGTGAAACATGCTTAAACTGGCTGGAGAGCTTATTGAGGGGCAACTGGCTGACCACATAGCTCGCCTTGATGCCCATACCTATGAGGCATTTAGTATCCTTAGGACTGGTGAATACTATGTCGGATATATGGTTGGTAACACTATCAGTATCAGTGTTACTGTCAATAGATTGATAGCAGTTCCACTTATTGTTTCAAGAGATATGACTGTTGACAGAATTTGTATTTATGTTCAAGTAGCTGGTGCTGCTGGGAAGAAGGCGAGGCTTGGTATATATAACAATGGCACTAATCTTTATCCAGGGACTTTGTTGTTGGATGCAGGAGAGGTCGCCATTGATAGCACAGGAATCAAAGCTATTACCATTAACCAAGCACTTACGAAAGGCGTTTACTGGTTGGCAATTGTTTGTAATGATGGCAACCTTGATATTAAGGGGATAGCTAATATCTTTCTTGCTCCCCCGCTGAGTATTCATGATGTTTATCACCATGTTTCTAATGGGCAATGGTATGTAGCACATAGCTATGCTGCTCTGCCAGACCCATTTACTGCTGGTGGCACACTCACCTATGGCTCTTTCCTTGTACCAGTAAGGGTAGCATCCTTAGATTAAGGAGGATAGTATGCCAGAGACAAGATACATAGAGGAATACGATAATCAGGGTAATATTATCAATAAGA
>DAOWKM010000067.1 GCA_030643695.1 Dehalococcoidia bacterium
CAAAAATAGTGAGCGGCTTATTATCTTTGATTCTACCGATGAATATTGGGATAACATTAGCATATTCGCTACTTTCCTGCCTTGGACCATACACATTGAAATACCTCAGTGCGGTTATAGGAACGCCATGAACCTTATGAAAGGCAAAGCAATATTTCTCAGCGGCTAGTTTACTTACTCCGTAAGGGGATTCCGGGTTTAGGGGATGGTCCTCATCAATAGGGAGATACTTGGCTTCCCCAAAGATAGCTCCTGAAGATGAATATACCAGCCTTTTGATATTTGAGTTCAAGCATGCTTCCAGCAGATTAATCGTTCCTCTTATATTTACATCCATATCAAAGTAAGGGTCTTCAATTGACCTTATATTTCCTACGTTGGCGGCGAGGTGAAAAACAAATTCGACCTCAGCCACTATATTTTTAAGTAGCGTTCTATCAAGGACATCCCCTTTAATGAAGGTAATTCGGTCTTTGCTTTTTCCCAGATTTGATAGCGAGCCTGAGGACAGGTTATCGAGCACGATTACCTTATTTTCAAGAGAGAACCTATCTACAATGTGGGAACCAATAAACCCTGCCCCACCGGTAACGAGGACATTTTTGCTCTTACATTCACTTGGATATTGTTGCATTCCGTTTGTCCCTAATAACCTCATCCAAGATTTGCTCAAATTCATTGGTAATGCTATCCCAGCTATATTTCTCGACAAAATTTCTTGCCTTTGAGCCAATTTCTTCTAAATTACTGTTCCGAACTAGCTCAACGGCCTTCGCAACAGCATCTTCTGGTTTATCAACATAAAAAAGACCATTGTCTTGCCCAAATTCTCTCATTACAGCGGGGAGCCTTGTTGAGATTACCGGCTTCTTCATCGCCATATACTCATACAGTTTAGCTGGGACACCATCCTGCATAACTTTTTCTTTGGGATAAGCTGGCAAAAGACAAATATCAGAGGCGGCGATTAAAACAGGAATTTCCCGGTAAGGCTTTTGGCCTGTCAAAATAAGTCTATCCTGCAGGTTGTATTTCTGCCGTATCTGCTGAAGCTCATCATAAACATCACCCTCGCCAACTATAAGGAGCTTAAGATTATTGCTCTTTGTTTTGGCTAGTTCTAGGGCGACCTCTTTCAAGCCAGAAAACTTATACAGCCAGCCCATGAAAAAGAGAACGATATCATTTTTCTTTATCCCGTATTGCTTTCTTACCGTTGTTCCGCTAATAGATGGGTCAAAGCGATTTATAAGGACTCCGGGTCTCAGTACTTGAACACGCTTTGGAGAAGCTCCCAGTCCGGTTACGAAATCTTTAAGCTTATCACTGATTACTAAGACTCTATCTGCGTGCTTAAGAGTTTTAGTTTCCACCATCTTTCCGAAGGGTTGAAAAGGCTTAAAGGGTATAAGCCAATGTAGCACGTCTAACCAGTGGTAGATAAAAGGTAGGTTATTTTTCTTGGCGGCTTTAGCCGCCAGATAGCTACTTAGAATACCAAGGCCAACAATCACATCCGGGTTAAATTCCTTTATTTGCTGAATGATTTCTTTCCTGTGAGAAAATATTAGTGAGGCATAGTCTAGCCCGGGAATCTTTATGATGCCGGGACGAATTACTGTAATATTTGCGCCGTTGTAAATTTTGGACACATTATTAAAGATTTGTCGCCTAGAATATAGTTCCCTTCTGCCCTGTGTTTTCCATAAGAGCTCATAATCAATAACCCGAATGTCATGTCCCCGCAGCGATAGTATCTCAGCTAAATGATGCTGCTGCAGTGGATTTCGCTTGAGCCAGTCACTTTCCTGAGTGATAAGTATTCTCATTTTACTCCGTAAAGCCTTTTCATCCACTCAATAGTTTTAGGTATCCCCTCTTCCAAGTGAACTTGAGGATTATGATTTAAATCTCTTCTTGCTTTGGAGAAGTCCATATGCTTCACCCCGGTAGTAAACGGCTCTGCCTCTTTGTAAGTAACCTTAGAGTCATCCTTTCCCAAACACTTTAAGATGAGGTCAGAGACATACTTTATCTCGTGTTCCCATTCCTCTTTGCCACCAACATTATAGACCTCTCCCGGTTTGAAATTGTCTATAATATTAGCAAAGGTGCGGCAGGTATCCTCAACATAATCAAAGATGCGCTTGTGACCCAGATAGACGGTATAGGGCTCATCCTTTAGCGCCTTATAGATGAAGACAGGTATCACCCCTCGGTAAGGACTGTAGTGCTCGTGAGGTCCATAGGCATTAACTGGCCTCACCCTCACTGTCTCTGTTCCAAACATGGCTTGCGAGTTTAATACCTGGAGTTCCCCCACCCACTTGGTCATGGCATAATCATTCATCTGCTTTATAGGCACTTTATCCATCACATCCTCGCTCATCACCCCCTCATAATCACCGTAGACCTCGGCACTGGAGAAGAATATCATCTTGAACCCTTTCTTTTCCTGAAGCCTTATCATATTCTTGGTGCCGACTACATTGGTGAGCCATAGATTCTCATAGTAGTCCTCACCATTCCAGCGCCCGTATTCTGCTGCCAGGTGGTAGACATAATCAAAGTGGTATGTCTCAAATATTCTTTCAAGCTGCCGATATTTAGTAACATCGCAACGGATGTAATTGGGGCCTTCTGAGTGTCCCAGGTCGCAAACCCAGACATCATGACCCCGCTTCCTCAATTCAGGGACGAGATTTGAACCAATAAATCCCAGCCCTCCAGTTACTAGCACCTTAGCCATCGCTGTCCTCCATTATTATTTTAACAATCTTTTTACCAGCAGTTCCATCTCCAAACGGATTAACCCAATTATTTTCCTTATTGAGCATAAGCCTGGTATGCTCAAGTATTCTGTTAGGCAAAACACCAGCCAGGATATTAGAGCCAACCTCAAGGGTTTCTGGTCTCTCAGTGTTATCTCTCAGGGTAACGCAAGGCACACCGAGGATACAAGCCTCCTCTTGGACACCACCGGAATCGGTCAGGATAAGCCTGGCACTGCTCTCAAGTTGCAAGAAACTGAGGAAATCCACCGGCTCAACTAGCCTGAGTTTTTTTGGTTGAAGGTCAAACTCAGCCATCATCTTCCGGGAACGGGGATGGATGGGGTAGATTATGGGCAGGTAAAACTCAATGGCTACCTTGTCTAAACCCTCCAGGATTGAGGCGAATCTTGCCAAGTTATCGACATTCTCCTGGCGGTGAAGGGTTACTAGAAAATATTCCCTTGGGGCAAGATGCAATGTATTAAGAGTATTTTCTGTCTCTTTGGCTATTTCTAAATTCTGATAAACGGTATCAACAATGGTATTACCGGTTACAAATATCTTCTCTTGGGGAATACCCTCGCCCAGCAAAATTGCCTTCGCCTTCTCAGTAGGAGCGAATAGGTAATCGGAGCAATGGTCAGTTAAAGTTCGATTAGTTTCCTCGGGCATTTGTCTGTCATAGCTTCTTAAGCCAGCCTCGACATGCCCGACTTTTATATGGAGCTTTGAGGCTGCCAGAGCACCGGCAAGCACAGAGTTAGTATCACCCTCAACTAAAACGAGGTCAGGATTTTCCTCCAGCAAGACCCTTTCCACACCGATAAGTATCTTTGCTGTCTGCTCTGCGTGGGAACCCGAACCGACCTCCAGGTTGTATTTGGCTTGCGGGAGCTTTAATTGTTCAAAGAAAACCTTGTCTAGGTTATATGAATAATGCTGACCAGTATGAAGGATAAAATACTCTCTGCCCCCCCCTTCAAGTTCCCTGATAACAGGCGCCATCTTGATTATTTCGGGGCGAGTTCCAAGGATTATGGCAATTCTCACCTACTGTTCTCACTTTCAACCCGGTGACACTCAAAAATCACTGTCCCACCCGCAGTATAAGGTTCACCAGGGTCTACACACTGCATGTAGGCATGGTCTGGATTCTGGGGGGTGGTTAATCCAAGCTTCACTGGACACCAGTCATGCTCTAATATGGTAACATAATGAAGTAAGGTTGATAATGCATGGGTACAGAGTGCGTTTGTTTTATCCAACAGTATCTTGGGGTCATCTATCGTTATTTTGTCGCCAACCTTATATACCGGGCACTTGCCTTTGATTCGGCAGACCTTTATCTCAAGCATACTCCCTCACCTTCTGACAATAACCCTATATTCTGACTAAAGGCTTAACCCTTTCTCTTGGTTAACACATTTAGTATTATCCCGGTAAATATGCTGAATACCCCGATGATAAGGAGAAGTACCGATATTAGGGCAGTGCCGGTGGCTACTCCACCTCCTGCGGAAGCAATATTGAGCACCCTGAGGCCAACAAGAAAGCCAGCCACCATAAAGATAATCCCAGACATCCCGAAAAAGAAGAGGGGTTTTCTTTCTGAAATCATGTTAATTATCAAAGCAAGATTACCCAGTCCATGGGCTAGGGGGTTTAATGTCGAGCCATCTTTAGTATATATGGCTGATATAGGAACTTCGGTAACCTTGAGAGCCTTCTTGGCAGCAGCGGCTATCATCTCTGCCTCAACAGCAAATCCATTCTGTTTCAATTCAAGCTCAGCTACTGCCTTCGGGGAGAAAGCCCTGAATCCACATTCCGAGTCAAAGACCTTTTTACCGGAGAGGAGGTGAGAGAAATGTGAAAGCACCTTCTGCCCGAAACGACGGTAAGGAGGGATATTAACCCTTTGCCGCTCCCTTGAGCCAATGGCAAGGTCAAAACCTTGTGAAATAATGGGCTTGATGAGGTTGGGAATTTCATCAGGGTTATGCTGGGAGTCAGCGTCAAGGAGCACCAGGGTATCAATATCCCTTTTCCTTGCCTCAGCTAATATCCTCTGAATGCTGACCCCCTTGCCTCTGTTTTGTTGATGGCGTATCACGGTAGCCCCAGCTAGTCTAGCCACCTCTGCTGTCTGGTCTGTGCTTCCATCATCAACGACAATCACCTCATCAACATATTGCCTGGCTCTAAGCACTACCGTGCCAACATACTTCTCTTCATTATACGCAGGGATAGCAGCTATAATTTTAGGTCTATCATTAGGTTTTGTTAGCACTTAGCTACCCTCGAATTTGTAATCACTTTGTCTTTACTGCATCATTGCAACTTCATATACCCGTTGCCTCAGATATTAACTAGAATTATGAACCATACATATGTTATTGTCAACAGACCAGCACCAGTAGGCTATTGTGTTAATCATGGGTGGTCAATTTTCCTTTCTTCTGGGAATATCTAGCTTCAACCTCAGTATTGACCTCAACTCGAAACGTGCTTCTTGTGGAGCAATGGGAGAGGTCTATTCAGCTAAGGATTTCTTGTCACCAGAGGTCATGGTCGTCCTGTATTTTCCTTGGTATTGGTATGGCTCACTAACTTTGAGACAGTGGTAGATAATTTCAGCTAGCTTGCCCATTGTGCTGACTAGCGCTTTTATCCGTGGTTTACCCCGTGCTACTTGGCGAAGGTAGTAGTCCTTGAAATCATTGGCAGGGGTGCTGGTTTTGATGCACCCGAAGCACACTTGGAATAATACTCGGCGCCCGTGTCTACTGCCCTCTTTTCCCTGCCTAGTCCGGCCAGAGTTACTGCCCGATTGGGTCAAACTGCTGTAGACTCCGAGAGCCTTTTTAAGTTTCTTCTTGTCTGGCCATCTACCCATATCCTTGATGATGCCTATGATAGTAGCAGCCGCGATCTCGCCAATGTATGGAAATGAAAGCAAAATGTCTCCTAGGGATGTGCCGCGACTTCCTTTCGAATCACAGATGTAAGGGCGTCACGTTTTGCAAGGAACTCCATTCTCTGAGTGCTTATATCCTTGATTAAGGATGCGTAAAGTGGATTTTCGACTCCAACTGTATTTCGAGCTAGCTTTACTATTTTTCTCTTATCTCTGTTAGAGAGCCCCTCGACCGTTTCCATGCAGTTACTTTTGAGGATCTCCTTAGGCGTAGAGTAGTAAAGGCTAACAAGGAGGAGCTTCTTGAAGCACTGGGCTTCGCCTTCGGGAAAAACAGCCAACAAGAATTGGTGCAGTCTGTTGGTTGCCTGACTCGCCAATTTACTTAATTGCCACCTCTGCAGGATGAGGGACCTTAGAGTAGCCGCCTTTGAGCCTAGCTCAGGCGTCGCTGCTGAAATGCGAAACGATAATCCATGTGTGTCTCTAAGGTAAAGAAGGTACGCCGAGCCAATGGCGTCTATCGTATCAGATTTGCTTTCTTGGTCTAGAAAGCGTTCCCGGGCTGCTTTAACTGCCTTGGTCTCAAGATAGTAGACAGGGTATTCTCTTCCTTGCAGGAAGTAGACAATAGGTTCTGAATAATGACCTCCTGTGTGATCAACAGCGATAGCTGCCTCGTATGGGCTAGAAACATAGGACCTGATGGCGTTATCAAGGCGCTGAAAGTCGCTCAGGTTATTTTCTATCGTGAGCATCTTTGCAGTTCTCCAAGGTGGGTTAGGACATTCTACTAGAGGCAGAGGCAAGAGTGCTACTATGTGCTTTTTAGAATGAACATCAATTCCGACATATAGTTTATGTTGGGTGCGCATCTACTTTCACTTGGCGGGGCAGCAACCCAGAGGGCGATACCATGATTTCACCAGGTCTATTTGTCGAAATGCAGACCACTTCCCCCATTGGTCTTTCGCCTTTCTGGTATCTCGACCACAATTCGGTCAGGTCTAGAACTTAGCTGTGAATGTATTGACCATCTCACTGTTTGGTCTCAGCTGCCCCGCAACAACAATAAATATGACTTAAAAAGCCGCTTATCCCGTTATTTGCTACTGGCTGATGCTACTTATAGTCTGTAGACTCATAGTATACACACAGCTATGATTTTGTCAAGCATTCAGTCAAGGCCAGAAATGAACTTAATACAGAAGCAATTTGGCGACAGGGTAAGGCAGCTACGACTAGCAAGAGGGTTGTCACAAGAGGTATTAGCATTTAAATCGGGCTTGCATCGCACGTACGTTGGTGGCATTGAACGAGGAGAGCGGAACCTTAGCCTAAGAAACATCGTAGCGCTAGCAAAAGCCTTGGACGTTACCTGCTCGGAGCTCTTCCTATTTGGAGACAGGAAATCGGAAGGCAAGACATTTAGCTAGGGATGCTGTAAATATAGAAGTGTGACCGCGGCTTCGGCATCTGATATTAGTGTTCGGTTATGGTCAGACGAGGTCAATGACGTGCCCTTCAGTTTGCAAACATGAAAATGCTCCTTGGCGCTGGCTATTGGCGCCTTTTCAGCCTGTGCCTATCCCGATAGCGTTCCCTTTTCGCCACTTGGAGTAGTGTCGCCCTTCAACTCTCACGCTGCATGAGCAGCGAAATTAGCGGTGTTTTGTCGGGGCGCTACGAGCTGATTGGTGGATTTCTACCCAGACCTGCTGGAATACGGCGAAGGGGGATATTTCGCGTTACAACGTAAGCCTATATCCGTCTTTCTTTGAACGCCAGCTTAGTTGGGGGATAGTGCATATTAAAATCCACCGGCCACAACAATTCATCGTAATGTGTAGTCATAAGATAAATTGTTGCCCAACCCAATAGGGATGTAAACGGGTGGGATCCACACTTCTGCTCTGCTGCCACAGTCCTGAGGCGCTTGTGATAGTTGACCGCTAATACGGCGCTTCGCTTGCTAGTAGTACTGGCTCAGTACTGAGCTTTTTCGTATCTGAGCGCTCGCTTACGTCGTACGTGAGCACTCAGGGCACTCCGTACCTGGTTTAGTACTGAGTGCTTAGTACTCCAGTATACTCTCAGCATAGGGGGTAACCCTCCCCCCTAAGGGGTAATACTTGAATGTGCTTGTTATGCGTAGCCACTAGCCAGCGCCTCACCATGCTCTTGCTAGGGAGGACACTTAGCTAATCTCGTGCCTAAACCGCTATTTAGTACTGAACGAAGTAGCTATACCCAGTAGCTCGAAATACCATGTCTAGCAGCTCCAAATACTAGATTGGAAATGACTCGAAGTACTATATCTAGCAGCTATATCTATGAAGTAGCTTAGTGTTTATACTTGAGTATATACTCAGTAGAGGGGTCACCCCCTCTGGTCTAGCTACACTGACTATTCTACTGAGCATGCCACTGAGGTACTGAGTGCTGAGCAGCTGGTCTATCTGAGCATGCTGAGTACATATGCTGAAGTAGTGGGCTAAGCTCTCACTGCTTGATAGCTTGACTATGAGCAGTTGCGTATACTGCAACCCACTAGCTTAAGCCTATCTCAGTAGAGGGGGTTACCCTATCTATTCTGGATAGCTAAATCGGTAAGCATAAGGGTGAGGTATTTGGGGCAAATTAGCCCCAACAAAAGACAATATTGTGACGCGCAAATTTGGACTAGAGCTCGCCCCCGACCATAACTGCTAATCCTGGAACTTGCCGTCTTAATGGATACTTCCGCAGATTGACTCGGTCAGGAAAAGCAGTCACAATGGTCAAAAGGTCGGTCAAATGGACGGTCAGTAATGGACGGCAGCGATATAGCCTCTACGACATTGCAAAAGTGCTGATAAACCGTATTTGACCAGGGGGGAGTCCCCCACCCCTCAGGCGGTGACCACCCGGAGGTGGGGTAATGGCTCTGACCTAATGACCGGACCAGTTGACCATGCAAGGAGGACAGGATGAGACAGATTTCATTTCAGCAAAAGATGGGGGTCATTGAGTTCTACCTTGGTGGCCTTTCCACCAACGACATAGTCGATAAGAGCCAGATATCCAAGGGGGCAGTCGTTTCGATTCTTAAGGATGCTAGGGAAGGGAATTTCCCTGGCCTGGAATTGAAGGACAGGATAGATGAACTGCACGGTCTGTCAGTGAGGCTTAGGAAAGAGGAATTAGACCTAACCCAGGCAAGATTAGGCTTTACTTTCCTCAGAAGGCTTCTGGATATGGATATTGAGCCAGATAAGCTTAAGGAATGGGCTGACTTCTGCTCGGAGATAAGTCCCACACCACCTGAGGGCTTCATACCGGCAGCGATTGAATTGTTCAGCAGTGAGAGAGCAACAGGCAAGGGCTATGCCGAGATTGCCACCGAAGTGAAAGAACTCTCCAGCCAGAGGGAGAAACTCCTCAGGGAGACAGCAGACCTGAAAGCCAGTGAACTCAAAGCCAAAGAACTCAGGGCTGAGATAGCGGAGACCCAAAAAAGGTTCAACAAACTGAGGATGGAAAAGGAAAAACTGGAGGGTGTGGCCAAATCTTTAGACAGTTTTCTCCAGAAGAGGGCGGAAAAACTGGGGATTTCTCCTGATGAACTTGAGGCAAGGTTCAAGGAGCTAGTATCCCTTGAAGAGGAGTTAGCTGGTAAGAGAAGCGAGAAGAGTAAGTTAGCGGGGGAAATAGAAGCCCTAAGTGAAAGCCAGGAAAAGCTCTCTTCTCGCATGGAGAAGGCATCTGCAGACTTTGATAAAGATATTAAGTTAATCAGGGAGATGAGGAATGAGCTTGCGCAAATAGCCGAGGCGAAGGGAAGGTATGCGAGGGAGGTGGAAGATATGGAATGGGCTGAGCAAATTCTACCTTTTCTCCGTTACCCGGACAAGGTGGACGACCATGACTTCAAGCTTGCTTCCGCTGTAGTCGGCTGTATAGATAAATGGCTGCCAACACAGAATCTAGGCTTTCCCTGGGGAATAAAGTGGGGTGACATTACGAGGCATGTCCAATCAAAGAGAGCACAACTTAGA